>CADCQV010000054.1 GCA_902803625.1 uncultured Lachnospiraceae bacterium | reverse complement strand
TCATATTACCCCCCGTTTCTCTCAGAACAAGCCTTTTTTCTTCTTTTTGCCCTTGCCTGAGGCAGCATCCTTATTCTCCGTGTACTGATCTACGGCCTTTAAGGAATTCCCCGTCAGTTCATCAAAACGTCTGAGCAGATCCTTTGCTTCGTTGGGGATCTTCTCAGGAACCTGCAGTACCAGTGTCACGTAGTGATCTCCCCTCACTGAACTGCTCCGAAGAGAAGGAACTCCCTTACCCTTCAGCCTTATCTTTGAATCTGTCTGTGTCCCGGGCTTAACGGTATATACCACCTTGCCGTCAACCGTATCTATAAGCACATCGCCGCCAAGTGCCGCCTGAGCATAGCTTATGGGCGCCGTAGAGTAGATATTGTAGTCCTGCCTCTGGAAAATGGGGTGCCTCGATACCACGGCCTCCACCAGAAGATCGCCCCTTGGTCCTCCGTTCCTGCCCGGCTCTCCCTTTTCACGAAGGCGAACCATCTGCCCGTTGTCGATACCTGCGGGAATGGACACGGAAAGCTTCTTCCTGGAGGATGTATATCCGGAACCGTAACAATCGGGGCACTTGTCCTTTATAACCTTACCGGTACCACCGCAGTCCGGACAGGTCTGCACATTTCGAACAGTACCGAATAGGGACTGCTGGGTAAATACCACCTGTCCCTTGCCTCCGCACTTTGAGCATGTGACAGGGCTTGTCCCGGGCTTGGCTCCCGTACCGTTGCAGGTTTTGCAGGGATCCTTTAATGTAAGCTCTATTTCCTTATCACATCCGAAAACAGCCTCTTCAAAGGAAATGCGTACAGAAGTCCGTAGGTTTGCACCCTTCATAGGGCCGTTACGGTTTGCCCTGCTGCTCCTTCCGCCTCCGAAGAAGTCTCCGAAAATATCACCGAAGATATCACCAAAGTCCATTGAATTAAAGTCAAAGCCTCCGGATCCTCCCGGCCCGTCAAAGGCCGCATGTCCGAACTGATCGTACTGCCTCCTCTTTTCCGGATCAGACAGCACGGCATAGGCTTCCGATGCTTCCTTGAACTTTGCCTCGGCATTCTTATCACCCGGATTCATATCCGGGTGATATTTCTTTGCGAGAACACGATATGCTTTTTTTATGGCGGCGTCATCGGCATTCTTGTCGACGCCCAGGACCTCATAATAGTCCCGTTTCTGTTCTGCCATTTATTTTTATACCTCTCTGTAATCACCGTCAACAACATCAGGGCCTGCATCATCGCTGCCGCCGTTATTGTCGCTGCTGCCTGAAGAAGCAGCTCCCATATCGGGTCCGGGTCCTGCGGCACCTGCCGCTCCCGCTGCCTGAGCATTCTCATAAACCTTGGTAAAGAGCTTCTGGGCTGACTTCTCCAGCTTCTCGCGGGCAGCCTTTATCTCATCCACATCGGCATCCGACATTGCGGAAGGATCGGGGTGCTTTGCCAGCACATCCTTCAGTGCCTGAAGATCTGCCTGAACCTCGGTCTTGTCATTCGCTTCCAGCTTGTCTCCCACATCATTCATTGCCTTCTCTGTCTGGAAAGCAAAGGAGTCAGCGTCATTCCTTGCGTCGATGGCTTCCTTCCTCTTCTTGTCCTGTGCCTCGTATTCCTGAGCCTCACGGACAGCCTTGTTGATATCGTCATCAGACATATTCGAACCGCCGGTAATGGTGATATGCTGCTCATGTCCGGTTCCGAGATCCTTGGCAGATACGTTAACGATACCGTTTGCATCTATATCAAAGGTAACCTCGATCTGAGGAACACCTCTCATTGCGGGAGGTATGCCGTCCAGACGGAACTGTCCTAAGGACTTATTATCCTTCGCAAACTGTCTCTCACCCTGAAGGACATTTATGTCAACCGCGGTCTGATTGTCAGCTGCAGTTGAGAATACCTGGCTCTTCTTTGTGGGGATGGTGGTATTTCTCTCGATAAGCCTTGTAGCCACGCCGCCCATGGTCTCGATGGAAAGGGAAAGAGGGGTAACATCGAGAAGGAGAACATCTCCTGCACCTTCATCGCCTGCAAGCTTTCCGCCCTGAATGGAGGCACCGATGGCCACGCACTCGTCGGGATTCAGGTTCTTGCTGGGTTCCTGTCCCGTAAGAGCCTTAACCTTGTCTACTACGCAGGGAACACGGGTAGATCCTCCCACCAGAAGTACCTTTCCGAGATCCGAATTTGTAAGACCCGCATCCTTCATAGCATTCTGCACAGGGATTGCCGTCTTCTCGACCAGGTCATTAATAAGCTCTTCAAATTTGGCCTTTGAGAGATTCTCGTCGAAATGCTTCGGTCCCTCTGCGGTTGCGGTAATGAAGGGCAGATTAATATTGGTCGTCGTTGAAGAAGAAAGCTCCTTCTTTGCCTTCTCTGCAGCTTCCTTCAGACGCTGCATAGCCATGGGATCCGCTGACAGGTCAACGCCCTCCTTATCCTTGAAGGACTTAACCATCCAGTCGACTATCCTCTGGTCAAAGTCATCACCGCCGAGCCTTGTATCTCCGTTGGTTGCAAGAACCTCGATAACTCCGTCGCCGATCTCGATAATGGATACATCGAAGGTACCGCCGCCGAGATCGTAAACCATGATCTTCTGCTCTTTTTCATTATCAAGTCCGTATGCAAGTGCTGCCGCAGTAGGCTCGTTTATGATACGCTTAACCTCAAGTCCGGCGATCTTTCCGGCATCCTTGGTAGCCTGTCTCTGGGCATCATTGAAGTAAGCGGGAACAGTGATGACAGCCTCCGACACCTTCTCTCCGAGATAGCTTTCCGCATCCGCCTTCAGCTTTGAAAGGATCATTGCCGAGATCTGCTGGGGTGAATACCTCTTGTCATCGATGGAACGGCCATGATCCGTTCCCATATCCCTCTTTATTGAAGCAATGGTGCGGTCGGCATTTGTAACCGCCTGACGCTTCGCAGGCTCACCCACGAGCCTTTCGCCGTTCTTCGTGAATGCAACGATGGACGGCGTCGTGCGTGCACCCTCTGCATTTGCTATAACTGTAGGCTTTCCGCCTTCCATAACCGCCACGCAGCTGTTTGTGGTTCCAAGATCGATTCCTATTATCTTACCCATTTTTATTTCCTCTCTTTCTGTTCTGTACTGTTCAGTATACTTATTAAGATTCTTCGCTTCGCTCAGAATGACAATATATACTCAGAATGACAATTTATGCTCAGAATGACAATTTATGCTCAGAATGACATCAGCTTCTCGCTCTACTTCGCGACTCCCACCATTGAATGGCGGACAACACTGTCGTTATACATATAGCCCTTCTGAAGTTCCTGAGCTATGATGCCGCTGTCATACTCCTCACTGTCAACCTGCATCACAGCATTGTGGTATTCGGGGTTGAATTCCTGCCCCACTGCCTCTATAGGCTTCACTCCTATCTTCTCCAGCTCGTCCATAAGCTGCTTATAGACCTTCTTCATCCCGTCCATAAAGGGATCCGTGCTTTCTTCGCTCTCACCGCTGTCCGTTACCATATCCAGAGCCCGTTCAAAGTTGTCGATAACCGGCAGCACCTTTTCAATAACGGACTTCGCCCCGGTCTCGAACATCTGGTCCTTCTCCTTGTCGGAGCGCTTACGGAAATTTTCAAATTCAGCCATAAGCCTCAGGTTCTTATCATTTAATTCCTCTATTTTTTCGTCCCGCGGATCCTTAGTTTCCTCCGGTGTGCTGTCTTTCGCTTCGTCCTCAGGTGAAGCCTCTTCTGCAGGATTTTCCTGCCCCGATCCTTTTCCTTCTTCATCCGCCCCCGGATCATCCGTACCTTCCGGAGCCGTGCCGATATTTTCCTTTGGCTCTTCCTTACTGATATCGGAAGGCTTTTCCGTTTTCACTTCCTGGTTCTTTTTCTTACTCAATGTGTTTACCTCTTTTTAATAAAGATTCTTCGCTTCGCTCAGAACCGCCGCTACTTCTTATATAAAGTATCCAGCTGCTCCTGGAGGGTCTTCAGGGCATGGGCAACCTTCTCATAATCCATCCTCTTCGGCCCTATGATGCTCATCATACCCTTCATATTGTCCCCGAGCTCATATGTGGCTGTTACCACCGAGCAGTCCTTCATTGACTCGATGGGAGACTCGTTTCCTATATATACCTGTATTCCCTTTTTCTCACTGTCGCCGCCTTCTCTTTCCTTTTCCAGAGACTCGCTGATAAGGTGTCCGAACTGGTTCTTCTCCTCAAAGGTACTGATGATCTCGCTGGCCTTCTGATTGTCCGCGAGCTCCGGATACTTGAAGATATTATTTGCGCCGCTGGTGTAGATCTCCAGATCCTCGTCAGCCCTTACCGCATCGGCAACAGCATCGATGACCTCTGCGATAACATCGGAATGTATCCCTGCCCTCTCTTTGATAAGAGTAATGAGTCCGAGATTTATCTCCTCAAGGGAAAGCCCGTTCAAGTGGGTATTAAGAAGGAGATTCAGCTTTAACAGCGTATCGTCATCCATTT
>CADCQV010000053.1 GCA_902803625.1 uncultured Lachnospiraceae bacterium | reverse complement strand
CTCGATCTGTGTCTTTATCTGAGCCTGACGGGCCTTGATATCAGCCTTCTTTCCGGCGCCGTCAACTATGGTTGTGTCATCCTTGGTGATCTTCACGCTCTTAGCGCGGCCGAGCATATCAACAGTAGCATCCTTAAGCTCAAGGCCGAGATCGCTGGAGATAACCTGTCCGCCGGTAAGAACAGCGATGTCCTGAAGCATATCCTTCCTTCTGTCGCCGTAGCCGGGAGCCTTAACGGCAACAACATTGAAGGTTCCGCGAAGCTTATTAACGATGAGTGTGGTAAGAGCCTCACCCTCAACATCCTCGGCGATAATGAGGAGTGAACGTCCGCTCTTTACGATCTGCTCTAAGAGAGGCAGAACATCCTGAACGGTTGATATCTTCTTGTCATAGATAAGAATGTAGGGATCCTCGAGATTAGCCTCCATCTTATCCATATCGTTGCACATATAAGCGGAAACGTATCCGCGGTCGAACTGCATACCTTCAACAAGATCGAGCTCGGTCTGCATGGTCTTCGATTCTTCGATGGTGATAACGCCGTCGTTACTAACCTTTTCCATAGCGTCCGCAACCATCTGTCCTACTTCCTCGTCGCTTGCGGAAATGGATGCAACCTTTGCGATATGATCCTTGGATGAAACCTTTGAGCTCATCTTCTTAAGAGCCTCAACTGCAGCATCGCAGGCCTTCTTCATACCCTTGCGGAGTATCATGGGGTTAGCGCCTGCCTCCAGGTTCTTCATACCCTCATTTATCATAGCCTGTGCAAGAACGGTAGCCGTTGTGGTTCCGTCACCTGCCACGTCATTCGTCTTTGTGGCAACTTCCTTTACGAGCTGTGCGCCCATATTCTCGAACTCGTCCTCAAGCTCGATCTCCTTCGCAATGGTAACACCGTCATTTGTGATAAGCGGTGCGCCGTAGGACTTGTCAAGAACCACGTTCCTTCCCTTGGGTCCCAGGGTAACGCTTACGGTATCTGCCAGCTGATCAACTCCTGCTTTGAGAGCGGCTCTTGCTTCTGAGCCGTATTTGATTTCCTTAGCCATTTTTTTCTCCTTTTACTGATAGGCATATCTGCCAATGTTTCCAGATAACTGTTCCGATTAGTTACGTTTATTTCTCGATTACAGCCAGAATATCACTCTGCTTAACAATGATAACCTTTGACTTGTCATCAAGCTCTATCTCTGTTCCGCTGTACTTGGAATAAATAACCTTCTGACCCTTCTTTACCTGCATCTTTATTTCTTTTCCGTCAACGACTCCTCCGGGGCCTACTTCAAGGATCTCTGCCTGCTGGGGCTTCTCCTTTTCATGTCCGGGAAGAACGATACCTGATGCGGTGGTCTCCTCTGCTTCAATGGGTTTTAATACAACTCTGTCTGCTAATGGTTTTAATTTCATTATGTGCTCCTTTCCGTTTATTATTTCAGACTTATTACTCTATATTGAACGGATGTACTCCGTTCCTTGTGAAAATTGATCTGTGGCGGTTTACTAGCACTCACTCTGTTTGAGTGCTAATCACCAAGAGACATAATACTTTTTTACCGGCTATGTTGCAAGCAGGTAAATAAGTAGAATATGTGATATTTTCTCCCGTTTTCTCTCAGATTCTCTTTTTTTCTCTCGTATACTCTCTAAAGAAAAAAAGACTGGGTATATTCGGAACAGTCACTTGCGGTTCCGCAGGTGACGTATGAAAACCCCGGCATTTTGACGGGAAGAATCTGCTGCCTGCAGTTATAGTAAGCGAAATAAAGATTTACTAAAGGAATCTACTGTCCGGAATGGGACGCGAGATATTCCATGATCTTGCTTATACCCCTGTCATGATCAAAGGAGACTCCCATTGCAAAGTGTCCCTCGTCCTTAAAGAGACGCACCACCCTGCATAAAAGATGTGAGATAAGGGTTCCGGTTTCATTTCCGTAAAAATACAGAATAATGCCGTCTCCCTCCTTGGCTTCGATCTCATTCTTGAAAACTATCGCAGCCCCGGATTTGCTGAGATCCTTTATCTTTACGGATCTCACGCCGTTTCCGGAGCAGTATAGAGCTGTGTAATTAGTCGGCTCCCTCTGAGCACGCCGTTTTTCTTCACCCATTTAACTGTCCTGCCCTGCCGTAATCAAAATGGTACGGACAATACGGTATGCGTTTGCTTTAATGTCGTCAAGGGTTATCAGACCCTCTTTAAGTGAATTGCTTATATCTTCAATATCCTCCGCTCTGCCCGGCATGACAAGATCGTTTCCGGCCTTCACACAGCCTGAGGCACTGCAGCCGTCGCCGTACCAGGTAGTTGTCCAGTCGGTCATGACCATTCCCTCAAAGCCCCATTCATCCCTCAGGATAGCTGTGAGAAGCTCCCTGTTATTTGCGGAATGAACGCCGTTGATCTTATTGTAGCTGCTCATAAGAGCCAGAGGAGCGGCTTCCTTAACCGCGATCTCAAAGCCCCTTAAGTATATCTCCCTTAGGCTTCTCTCAGGAAGTACCGAATTCGAGAAGAATCTGTTATCCTCAGCATTGTTGCAGGCGAAGTGCTTTATTGTGCTTCCTGCGCCCTCAACGGACTGAACACCCCTGACTATGGCAGCCGCCATTTTCCCGCTGACCAGGGGATCCTCGGAAAAATACTCGAAATTCCTGCCGCAAAGCGGGTTCCTGTGTATGTTCATTCCCGGGGCAAGCCAGAGATCCACACCGAAAACAGACATCTCCTCTCCTACGGCCTTACCGACCTCGAAGAGCAGCTCCTCATCCCAGGAGGAAGCGAGAAGTGTTCCCACCGGGAAAGCAGTACAGAACTGATAAAAGGTCTCACCGCTTTCATCAACGGGCTCTGTGTCAAAGAAGCCATGCTCAACGGTACGGACAAAGCTCTTCGGCCTGATTTCTCCGTCAGATAATGTATATCTTTCATCCAGCCTTAGCCCCGCTGGGCCGTCCGCTGTTGCAATGGAGGGTATACCGTCCGAAACAGCCTCCCTGCTGGTATCTCCGGCACCTCCCGCCACCTTGAATGAACCGAATCCCACTGCCTCGGCATTTCCTTTCTTATGTATTGCTCCGACAAGAAGGGAAATGAGCTTATCCGTACTCAGGGAATCAACAAGGGAACGCACCCTTTCATCGGGGCTAACCTTAATATCATAGCTGTTTTCCCGGACGACAATGGTATCGGCGTCTATCTCCAGAACAGGCAGATTTTCCGATTTACCCTTTTCTATCCATTTACCGTTGATCTCCTCCCTCTCTTCCGGAGGAACGGAGAAGAGCCTTATGGCAGCTTCGGCTGTACAAAGATTCCTGCATTTCTCGACAACAGCCCTTTTATCCAAAGAAAGTAATGACACCAATGCGGATTTGTCAAGAGAAAAGCCGCACCAGATGCCGTAGAAACCATTTTCCAAAACCCAGGCTGCTTCCTCCTCATCATAGGATGAAAGAAGCTTTAAGGGGATTTCTATAGTAAGCTTTTCGCTCCCGTCGGAAGGGATCAGGCCGGTTTTCTTAAAGCCGGCAAGCCGCCTGAATTCCTTCTCAAGTCCGGTCTGGGGACAGGAAACATAGACCTGCAGAACCTCTCTCGCGGGAACATCGCCGATATTGGTCACAACCACCGGCAGCGAAACCACCCCGTCCTTATATTCCGGTTCCTCCGCATCCAGACTGAATTCGCTGTAGGAAAGACCGTATCCGAAGCCGTAGCGCACCGGTATCCCCAGTGAATCAAAGTACCTGTATCCGGTATAGATACCTTCCTCATATTTCTCGGTGGTCAGATCCTCATTCATAAAGGAGAAGTCCGCCGCTCCGGGATAATCCTCGTAATCATAGCACCAGGTGTCGGTCAGGTGTCCGCCCGGGGAAACATTTCCGCATATGATATCCGCGAGTGCATTTCCTCCCTCCATTCCTGCCTGACCAAAGAATATGAGTCCGCAGATATTCTTATGGGAATCCATGAAGGAAAGATCCAGGATCCCTCCGGTATTCAGGATGACTATGACCTTGTCATAAAGCCTGCAGAGGTCGTCAAGAAACTTTTCCTCTTCATCGGTAAGGTAATAATCTCCCTTTATGTTCCGCCTGTCAGCAGCCTCACCCGAAATCCGGCTGATAACATAGAGTGCTATATCCGTATCCTCTTTTTCCGGACCGGGACCGACAGGTGCCGGGAAAGGGCGGGCTGCATAGGTATCAAAAAAGCCCTCCATGCCTCTTTCTGACTCCCTTACCTCCTTAAGCAGGGCGTCACGCCAGACGATACGTTTTTCCTCGTACTCCCGTATATAGTCCTCTATCCACTTCTCATTTAAAATACGGAAACCAGCCTTTTTCAGGCCATCGTAAACAGAGACATCCTCTCTCTCGTTCACATCCCCGCTTCCGGTTCCTCCCTTGACGGTTCTCACGGCACCGCGTCCGTACAGTGCTATTGCCGCATCCTTTTCAAGGGGCAGTACATTTTCCCTGTTTTCCAGAAGGACTATGCCATCTGAAGCTGCCTTTCTTGCCACCTCCCGGTGGATACGTTCGTGAGGCTGCTCCTCCGGGGTACTGAAACCATTATTTGTGTCCATGTCATCCTTTCTACTGTCCGATATTTTGTGCCGCCGCATCCGCGTTCTGCTGTGCAGCCTCCGCATTCTGCCGGGCCTCGGCTGCCGCGTCCTGCTGTGCCTGTGCTGCTGCAAGCGCTGCCTGAAGAGCGGTCTGGTCTGCAGGATTTGGTGCCGGAATGGGAGCTTCCACCTCGACAACCGCTTCCTCGTTGTCTTCCTCACCCTGATTAATAAAGCTTTCAGCCCTGGATTTGAATTCAGAGTCGGGGAAGGAGCTTATGAGCTGGTTAAAGAGCTCCGTCGCCTTATCCTTATTGTCATTCTTTGAGTAACTCTGTGCGAGATAATAAAGGGCTTCATCGCTTTCCTTATTCAGATCACAGGCCTCCGTAAGGTCATCAATGGCTCCCTCGTAATCACCCTGATTGTATTTGTCCGTTCCGCTCTTTAAGTACTGCTCCGCAGCCTTTGAGGAAACGTTGCTGCTTAAATAGTCGTACAGGGAGGAAAACTCCGTGGAAACGTCCTTTCCCTCTGTCTTCTTTATCTTTTCCAGACTCTCCGCAGCCCCCAGCGCATCTTCGGGATCATTCATATAGCTAAGCGCCGCTGCCAGGAGATTATTGTAGTCCTCCAGCACACCTTCATTACCCGTGTATTCGGAGAGGGCATCCTGATAACCCTTGCTCTCTTCCTGCAGAGCCTCTATCCGTTCATTTAGCTCGTCCATATCAGCGTTCTTTTTGGTAAGCTCCTCGGAGACCTCCTTAAGACGTGCATTCACGTCATTCCCCTTTACCTGTATCCTTGCAGGCAGAACCAGAAACCACATAAGGGCTGCGCCCGCCAGAAGTCCTATCAGAATATTTATTATGGTCTGACCGCCGCTTCGTTCGGAATCATTGAGAGGCTGGATGATGGTCTCATTTCCGCTGGTATAGCTTATGGCCTCATCCTTACGTCTCCTGGAGGGCTTCCTGCCGGAAGCATTCTCCTTCTCCGCTATTCTTTTCTCCGCCTCGCTTAAGTAGGTCTTTAGCCTGGTATTCCCGGCATCTGTTTTCAGCCCGCGCTCAGCGCACTTCCTTGCCTTTACCCAATCCTCGTTTTTCAGGTAGATGAGACAGAGAAGCTCCACCGCCCTAAGATAAGCCGGGTTCTTGGCCACAACGGATTTCAGCTGTATCACCGCAAGATCCAGATCGTCATGCTGCGCATAGGACAGAGCCTGGTTATACTTCCGGATAAGGGTATCGTAGCCGGAAAGCTTCGCCTGATTGTTCCTGATATCCGAGAGAAAATCGTCCGCTATATTCTTTTTGTCCCTGATATTTTTTGAGACTATCCATTCTGAAAGGGCCGGAACGATCTCGCCGGTCTCGAAAAGGACAAGACCCAGAAGGTTTCTTGCCTGAACATTGTTTCTGTTACATTTTAATGACAGCCGAAGAGAAGATACCGCTCCCGTGAGATCGCGTATCTTCGCTTTTCTAAGGCCCTCATTATAATACCGGTTCGAAAGACGAATGATCCTCTTATAGGTCTTTACGTCCGCCCCGCAGGCTGTACAGAAATCATCTGTGGACAGTGTACAGCCGCAGTTATAACATTTCATTTACTCTTTTTCCTTATATTTGATCCCGAGCATAGAGAACATCAGGTCCAGAACATCAGGTTCATCGCGGCTCATCACCGCTTCCTCCGTATCATCCACCTCCAGGGATGGATGAAACTTTTTCAGTTCCTCATCAAAATCTATCATATCGGGACCTCACTTCCTGATAAATGAAGAGGAGATGGGCACAGGAAGAAGCGCTCCCGCTTCATTCCTTGAAAACTCAACCCCCCGCTTATTCTTCTCTACAGCAAACTGCTGTGAATCTATCATGATTATAACACCTTCATAAACCGTATCAAAAGCCCTTATGACGGCGCCCTCGGATATCCTCATAAGCTCGTCGAATTCCCTGGTCTTCTGCTCCATTTCCTGAAGCTCGGCCTTCTTTTCTATCTTCTCCCTCATAAGGCTCTGGCGTTCGGTCATCATTGCCTCATCGGCAGTTCCGAGACGCACTCTGCGCTCCAGCTCGTCTGAACGGATCCTCATCTGCTGGAAGGCCTCCGACAATTCTTTTTCCTTCCTGGAAAGATCCTTTCTCATCTGGACTATGTTTTCCTTTACTCCCGCAGAAACAAGAGTTTTCAGGAAAACATCGTTCCCGATATACCTGGCCTCGACGCCTCTCATCCCGTAGACCTCTCCTCCGACTATGCTGCCCTTTTCACCGACAGCGAGCACCTGCCCCTTTGAAACAATAGTGGAGTCCAGAATATAATTCGCGGAAACATTGCCTGTGGCTTCCACGTCCGCATATTCCATAAAGTCGGCCAGAAGATCTCCTCCGCAGGTGATCTTTGTAGAGTTGGAACCAAGGATACCGCCCTTTACGACTATATCCTCCCCCGCCTCCAGGGCATCTCCGTGGAACACGCCTTCGATGGTCACGCTGCGGGTGGCTTTGACGGTGACTCCTTCGGATACACTGCCGTGGATAATGATGTCACCGTTGAAATTTATATTGCCGAAAACATTGTCTATGTCATTCCTGAATTCCTGGACACTTGTGACGGAAAGCTTTGATTTTGAAGCCTCAACCCTTCCCTCGATATTGGCATAGTAGGCTCCCTCCTCGGGAACAAAGGTACAGCCCGTGGTACGTAAGGGCGGAAGCTCCTTAGCCCTTTTTCCGGGAATAGGCTTTCCCTTCACACTCATTCCCGGCTTTTCCTTGACAGCTGGATGATAGACTGCCAGCTTGTCTCCGGCCTGCACACACTCTATTAGGTTGACATAGGTGTAGTCAACCGTGCCGTCCTTTCTGATAAGCGGATGCTTCTTTCCGGCACCGGTGGCATCAAAGAAGAATTCAAAGTAACCGTCCACCCCGGCTTCAGGAGGGGTTCCCTCTGCTATAAGCTGCTCGTGATTGTATATCCCCTTTTTGATCATAGCGGATATACGGGAGGTACTGATCCCGACCTTTACCCCGCTTGACTGAAGCAGAGTAAGGATGCTCTCCTGATCGTAGCTCTCTCCCTCGGCAGGCGGCGAAAGATACAGATATGCCTCCATATCGTTGTTTTTTACGATCACCCTGTTTATATTCCTGTCATCACGCGAGCCCATAATGTCCCTCCATTACCGGATCCGGAAGGATCGAATCCATTTAAGGTGAATACAGCTTAAGTCTCTCTTTCACTTCCCTCATCATCTTTTCGTAACCCGCAAGCTTTTCCTTCTCTTCTTTGATCTTGCTTTCGGGTGCCTTTGACAGAAACTTCTCATTTGAAAGCATGGCATGAGAACGCTTCAGCTCCTTTTCGAGCCTTTCTTCCTCCCTGACAAGCCTTTTTCTTTCTTCCTCAGGATCCACGAGATCCGTGAAGGGTATGTAAATGGTTGCAGCCCCGGTAACAACGGAGACATCATCATCATTTACCCCTTCCTTTGTGTCCGAAACATATACGTTCTCTGCCGATGCGAGGCTGGAAAGGAAGAGGCTTCCCCTTGTAAACGCCTCTCTTACGGAAGCATCATTTGATACCACCCGTATGTCAGCCCTTCGTCCGGGAGAAACATTCATTTCGGAACGGACATTCCTTATTCCCTTTACTGCCTCCCTTATGGCATCTATGCACTCGGCTTCCTTCACGAAATTGAACCTGTCCTCAAATACAGGCCAGGCCGAGATCATAACAGATTCCTCCGACTCCGTATCGCCCGCTTCTTCCCTGAGGGTGCAGTATATCTCCTCGGTGATAAAGGGCATGAAGGGATGAAGGAGCTTTAATGATGCCGTAAGGACTGTTTTCAGAGTCCAGAGAGCCGCATTCCTGCTCCGGGCATCCTCTGTATTGTATAGTCTCGGCTTTACCATTTCGATATACCAGTCACAGAGACTGTCCCATACAAAGTCGTATATCTTCTGTGCTGCGATACCGAGCTCAAACTTATCCATATTGTCGGTCACGGACTGCACTGCCTCATTCATTCTGCAGAGTATCCATCTGTCCGCATCCTCAAGCGCATCCTTTTCAGGCTCTTTAACTCCGCCGCTTCCGATATTCATTAGAATAAATCTGGAGGCATTCCAGATCTTATTGGCAAAATTCCGGCTGGCCTGGATCTTCTGATCCGAGAAGCGCATATCGTTACCCGGTGCATTACCTGTGACAAGTGTAAATCTCAGTGCGTCAGCCCCGTACTTCTCGATGATCTCCAGAGGGTCTATACCGTTCCCAAGGGATTTACTCATCTTCCTTCCAAGCTCATCCCTTATTAAGCCGTGGAAGAGCACCGTATCAAATGGCTTTTCTCCCATCTGCTCGTAGCCCGAGAATATCATTCTGATGACCCAGAAGAAGATGATGTCATAACCTGTGACAAGTACGCTTGTGGGATAAAAATAATCAAGCTCCTCCGTCTTTTCCGGCCATCCCAGAGTAGAAAAAGGCCAGAGCGCGGATGAAAACCAGGTATCTAGAGAATCCGGATCCTGGCTAAGCTTCTTCGAGCCGCATTTCGGACATTTATCCGGTTTTTCCTTTGAAACCGTGAGCTCACCGCATTCCTCACAGGTGTATGCGGGTATCCTGTGACCCCACCAGAGCTGGCGGCTTATGCACCAGTCCCTTATATTGTCGGTCCAGTTAAAGTAGATCTTGCTCATCCTCGGAGGAACAAGCTTTATATCACCGTTCCTGACACCCTCTGCCGCCGGCTTTATGAGCTCGTCCATTTTGACGAACCACTGCTTTTTTACCATAGGCTCCACGGTGGTGCCGCATCTGTCGTGGGTTCCCACTTCGTGGGTATAATCCTCGATCTTTACAAGGAGCCCCATTTCGTCAAGCTCCTTAACTATCTCCTTTCTGGCCTCATACCTGTCCATCCCGGCGAATTTTGCGCCATTCTCATTGATGGTGGCATCATCATTTAAAATGTTTACAATCGGAAGACCGTGGCGTTCTCCCACAAGGAAGTCATTCGGGTCATGCCCCGGGGTTATCTTTACCACTCCGGTACCGAATTCCGGATCCACGTATTCATCCGCAACAACCGGTATCTCCCTGTTAATAAAGGGAAGCAGTACCTTTTTCCCTATTAAATCCTTATATCTCTCATCATCGGGATGTACCGCCACCCCGGTATCACCAAGCATCGTCTCCGGACGGGTTGTGGCGAACTCCACGTACCTGCCCTCTTCCCCGATAACAGGATACTTTATGTGCCAGAAATGCGAAGCCTGTGATTCATATTCCACCTCCGCATCGGAAATGGTGGTCCTGCATACCGGACACCAGTTTATTATCTTATTTCCCTTGTAAATAAGACCCTTTTCATAAAGCCGTACAAAGACCTCATTCACTGCATTGTTGCAGCCGCGGTCCATGGTGAAGCGCTCCCTGTCCCAGTCACAGGAAATACCGAGCTTTTTTAACTGGCTGACTATTATCCCGCCGTACTCCTTCTTCCACTCCCAGGCTCTTTCAAGGAACTTCTCTCTCCCGAGCTCCTCCTTTGATACACCCTCTTCCTTGAGCTTTTCGATGATCTTCACCTCTGTGGCTATGGAAGCGTGATCCGTACCCGGCTGCCACAGGGTACTGAAGCCCTGCATCCTCTTATATCTTGTAAGGATATCCTGAAGGGTATTGTCCATGGCATGCCCCATATGGAGCTTTCCCGTGATATTCGGCGGCGGCATCACGATGGAGAAGGGCTTTTTGCTCCTGTCCACCTTTGCAGCAAAATACTTTTTTTCAAGCCACTTACTGTAGAGCCTGTCCTCCATTCCCTTCGGATCGTAGGTTTTTGCAAGTTCCTTAGACATCTTCAGACTATCCTTTCTGATAGCATCCTCACGGAGCGCTATAGTAAGCGAAATTTCTACTTTCGCTTACTATGAAATTTTAAAAAAACAACTGTGGTTTGTCAATGCTTTGCATTACGGATTTATGTGGTGTCTGTCACACCATTTATCGGCTTCCCGGTATATTTCCTTATTAACGACATTGATCCTTGTGCCCTTCATTCCTGCGGAACCGGTCTCTATGATTCCGGCACTTTCCAGCTTCTTTAATCCGTTCACGACCACCGACCTTGTGATACCCAGATTTTCCGCAACCTTTGAAGCCACTACCCTGCCGTCGTTTCCCTTGAGGCTGTTCAGCACCTTTACCACTCCAAGGGCCTCCGAATAAGAGAGAGCGGAAAAAGCGGCCTTCACCTTTTTCTCTACCCTGTCCTCCTCCTCGTGCTCCTCGGTCTCGGATCTCTGCATTTCAAGGTTCAGAACCGTATCCGCATATTCGCAGAGTATGATGTCCTCAATGGAATAGCCCTCTTTCTTCCGGCAGACTATCATCGTCCCGAGTCTCTTTCCTCCGATCTCAACCGGTGTAACGAGCAGCTTCAGATCCTTTTCTTCACTTATACCCAGAAGCTCGGGATTTACGTTTTCCTGGGTGGAAAGGATTGAGAGCAGTCTTTTATTAACCGCGTTCTCTATCTTCTCACCCACATTGACACCGTCAAGGACAAGGCATTTCCCTCCGGGTATGTTCCGGCCCAGCACCTTTCCCTTGCGGCTTAAAACAACCACATCCGAAGAAAGGATATTACCCATGCACCCGCAGATATCGGTGAAAACAACCTTTCCCTTTTCATTCTTCTGTAAAAGTCCGTTAACGGTCCTTATCCTGTCCAAAAGCTCGATCTGGCTCATATTTTTAAGCTTTAGTTACCTTCCTTCTTTTTGTCGACAACGGTCTTACAATCCTCATTTATGCAGAGAAGATGGCTTCCCTTCTCTACCATCATTCCCCCGCACTTCGGACATACCTCTTTGGAGGGTCTGTTCCAGGACATAAAGTCACAGTCGGGATAGCCTATACAGCCGTAGTATCTCCTGCCCTTACGGGTGGTCTTCATGACCAGCTCCTTTCCGCACTTGGGACAGCTCACTCCGGTCTTTTCATAATAGGGCAGGGTGTTCCTGCAATCGGGAAATCCGGGGCAGGCAAGGAACTTGCCATGCGGTCCGTACTTTATCACCATACGGCGGCCGCAATTACTGCAGATCTCATCGGACTCCTCATCCTGTATCTTTATCTTTTCAATTTCCTTTTCCGCCTTCTCAACGGCTTCCCTGAGATCCGGATAGAAATTTTCGATAATGGTCTTCCACTGTACCTTCCCTTCCTCTACACCGTCCAGAAGAGTCTCGAAATTTGCGGTAAAGTTCACGTCCACTATTCCCGGAAAGGCATCCTTTAAAATGCTGTTGACCGCCCTTCCTATCTCTGTCACATAAAGGTTCTTCTGCTCCTTTGTGACATAGCGTCTCGCGATAATGGTGGTGATGGTGGGCGCATAGGTACTGGGTCTCCCGATCCCGAGCTCCTCTAAGGTCCGTACAAGAGAGGCCTCGGTGTAATGAGCGGGAGGCTGGGTGAAATGCTGCTTTTCGGTGATGGATCCGAGAGTCAGAACCGACTTCTCCGAAAGATCCCCGCTAAGTACATTGTCATTCTTTTCATCCCTGCTTCCGTCATCGTAAACGGACAGGAAACCGTCAAACCTAAGCTTTGACGCCGAAGAGGTAAAGATATACTTATCACCGGAAATAAGCCTTACATTAACGGTGTCATATCTGGCAAAAGCCATACAGCTCGCGGTAAACCTCCTCCAGATGAGCTGGTACAGCTTAAACTGCTCCCGGCTTAAGGAATCCTTGACCGAAGAAGGTGTGCGGGTGATATCCGTCGGTCTGATGGCCTCATGGGCATCCTGTATCTTCTGGTCGTTCTTTTTGTTCTTTTTCTTATCCGCACCCTCGGCAAGGTATTCCCTGCCGTAGTTTTCCGAGATATATGAAACCGCAGCATCCAAAGCCTCATCGGATATCCTCGTGGAATCTGTACGAAGGTAGGAAATGAGACCCACGGTGCCCTGACCCTTGATATCCACTCCTTCATAAAGCTGCTGGGCAACACGCATAGTCTTCTGGGTGGAGAAATTTAAGACCGATGCAGCCTCCTGCTGCAAGGTGCTCGTTGTAAACGGAAGGGGAGCCTTCTTCACCCTCTCTCCCTTTTTTACATCCTGTATTCTGAAGCTGTTCTTCTCGCAGTACTTCTTTATTTCCTTTGCTTCTTTTCCGGTACGGATCTCCTTTTTCCCGTCCGTATCCCCATAGAACTTCGAATTCAGCGGCTTTTTCTCACCCTTCACATTGAGGCACGCATCTATGGTCCAGTATTCCTCAGGAATAAATGCGTCTATCTCCTCCTCCCTGTCACAGATGATACGGAGTGCCACCGACTGCACCCTTCCTGCCGAAAGCCCTCTTTTTACCTTTGCCCACAGAAGAGGGGAGATACCGTAGCCTACGATACGGTCGAGAACTCTTCTCGCCTGCTGCGCATCCACCAGATCCATATTGAGCTCCCTCGGATTCTTCAGTGAATTCTTTACGGCGCTCTTCGTTATTTCATTGAAGGTTATCCTGTCCACCTTTTTCCTGCAGTCCGGCGTATCGATCTTCAGCGCCTTCATTAGATGCCAGGAAATAGCCTCGCCCTCCCGGTCCGGGTCAGTCGCGAGAAAGATCCGGTCTGCCTTTTTTACCTCTTTCCTTAAGGAAGCAAGAAGCTCTCCCTTTCCACGTATCGTAATGTATTTGGGCTCGAAATCGTTCTCCACGTCTATGCCCATCTGACTTTTCGGAAGATCCCTTACATGACCCTGGGAGGCCATCACCTGGTAATTGCTTCCCAGAAACTTTTTTATGGTTTTCACCTTCGCAGGTGACTCGACTATTACTAGATTCTTTGACATTTCCCTGACTTTCTCTTTCTTTATATTCTAAGGATCTGTGCATAAATAAATCTTCACATTTGACTTGTGCAGACGTCCATCTGCTTCATCAGAAAGCCTCGCCGTAGCCCGCTACGGCTACGTTTTCTTCTTTGCAGATGAACGCCTGTCCTGCGT
>CADCQV010000052.1 GCA_902803625.1 uncultured Lachnospiraceae bacterium | reverse complement strand
TGCTATCCTTCACGGCCCGGAATTCCCGAAGGAAAGGTTTGGAGATCAGGAGCTAAAGGATCCTGAGGGAGGGATCTGCTTCGAGGATGTGACCTTCGGCTACGATTCAAAGGATCCGGTTCTGAAAAAAAGGAATATTCTGGAGCATCTTGATCTCACGGTTTCTCCGGGAGAAATGGTGGCGATCGTCGGAAAGAGCGGCTGCGGAAAGACAACGATCCTGAACCTTTTAAGCAGGCTCTATGATCCGGACAAGGGAAAGGTACTTATGGACGGGGTGGATATCCGTACTCTTACAAAGGATTCCCTGAGATCCGCGATCACCGTGGTCAATCAGAATCCCTATATTTTCAATATGTCCGTTAAGGATAATCTCCGCATCGCAAAGAGTGATATGACAGATGAGGAAATGAGGGAGGTATGCAGACTCGCAAGCATTGACGCTGATATAGAAAAAATGTCGGACGGCTACGATACCATCATAGGCGAAGGCGGTGTAAACCTTTCGGGAGGACAGCGGCAGCGTCTTGCCATTGCGAGAAGCCTCTTAAAGGATTACCGTATCATTGTTTTCGATGAGGCAACCAGTGCACTGGACAATGTCACCCAGGCAGAGATACAGAAGGCTATAGACAATCTAAGAAAGAACAGGACCGTTATCCTTATTGCACACAGGCTTTCAACGGTGATACACTCGGACCGGATAATGTATATGTCCGACGGTCGTATACTGGATTCGGGAAGTCACGAAGAGCTTCTGGATAAGTGTGAGCCATACAGGCTCCTTTATCAGGAGGAGGAAGTATGAGTATGGACTACAGGGAAGCGATAAGCTGCCTTTTGGAAAGGGTCCGCCCTTTGGGTACGGAAATACGGGATATTGATGAGGCATACGGAAGGATCCTTTCGGAGGACCTTTTCGCAGAGGAGAATGTGCCTTCCTTTGACAGATCTCCCTACGACGGCTATGCCTTCAGGGCCTCCGATACGGATAATGCGTCTAAGGATAATCCGGTGACTCTTAAGGTTACGGACAGTATCAGGGCCGGCACGGTGAGTCAGATAGAAGTAAAGACGGGCGAGGCCGTGAGACTGATGACCGGTTCGGCGATCCCCCGGGGTGCGGATACGGTATGCAAATTCGAGGATACGGTCTCTGAATCGGAAACTGTCACGGTTTTTAACAGCTTCCGCTCCGGAGATAATGTCATTTCTGCAGGAGAGGATATATCACGGGGCACCTTGGTAACGAAAAAGGGCTTTCCGGTGGATCCCGGCACACTGGGGGTGCTTTCGTCACTGGGGATATACTCCGTTCCTCTTTACAAAAAACCGCTTGCGGGGATCATCACAACCGGGGATGAGGTGGCAGACCGGGAAGAGGAGCTTTCTTACGGAAAGATAAGGGACACTAACCGCTATTCCATAGCCGCAGCACTTCGGAGGATCGGGATCGATACCGTATTTCTCGGGACTGCCGGCGACAGTATCCCTGATATCACAGAGCTTATCCGAAAAGGAGAAGCCTCCTGTGATCTTCTTATCTCCACCGGAGGAGTATCGGTCGGGGACTATGATCTCATACCGGAAGCCTTGGAAAGGACAGGCTACGGGATCTTTCTTAAAGGAATCAGTATGAAGCCCGGAATGGCCTGTGCCTTCGGGGAAAAGAAGGACTTCCTTTTTCTCGGCCTCTCGGGAAATCCGGCGTCCTCTGTCACTACCCTTCAGTGCATCTGCTATCCGGCTCTGAAGAAAATGGCCGGAAGGATCAAATATGAGCACGAGATGGTAAAGTTCAGGGCTGAGGAGGATTTTCCGAAAAAGGGAGGAAAATATACCCGCTTTCTACGGGGACGAAGCCTTATCCACGACGGAATACTGTATCTCGACATACCCGGATCGCAGGGGAATTCCATTCTCAGCAGCACGGTTTCCATAAATGCCTACGGCATTGTTCCTGCCTTAAGCCGCCCTGTGAAGCAGGGAGATGTAATAGAGGGGTTTTTTGTATGAGCATTTTTAAGAGACCTGTCCTCGGCTTCTCCGGGTATTCGGGCAGCGGGAAAACAACACTGATAGAGAAGCTTATAAAGAGGCTAAAGGCTTTTGGGTACAGAGTTGCCGTAATAAAGCACGATGTCCATGATTTTGAAATGGATAAGGAGGGCAAGGATACATATAGATTCACTGAGTCGGGAGCAGATGAGGTTTTTATCTCGTCGGGAGAGAAAAGCGCCCGGATCAGCAGCTTTCCAAGGACTATGGAGGAGATGATCTCCGAATGCGGCTATGCGGACATTATTCTGATCGAGGGATATAAATACGCGGATATCAGGAAGATCGCCGTTACGAGCGGGAAAAGCGGTTATGGGCTTCCCTGTCCCGCTGACTACCTGGAGGCCGTGGTGACCGATGATATTTCACGCTATGAGGGAAGGGTAAGTATCCCCGTTTTTGACCGGGATGATGTCGACGGGATCACAGGCTTTATCAGGAAAAGTTTTATAAGCGGATGATCCGGCTGCCATTTTTCCGGGTTGATTCGTATAATACAATAGACTGCTGCGGGGCGAGACTAGAATTAATCATCATAAGACCATACAGGAGGAAATACATAATGGATAAGAAGAACGCACTGGATTTTTCTGAGCTTGAAAAGGTCAGCGGAGGAGTATCCGCAGGAAACGACAATAATACGGACAGGCACGCGGAATTTAAGAATGCCTGGGAATCCATGGGGCTTTCCGCAACATATCCGGGAAATTCGGAAATGGAGAAACAGTATAAGAAGTGGGAAGAGGAAGGATTCCAGGTTTCCGCTTTTGACTTCCTTATGTCACTTACAAAGTAACAGTTTATATTGTAAGCCTATTATCTTCCACTTCTTGCCAATCCAGCAAAAATAGTGTATAGTGCAACGACGAGTCAAGTACTGCGGCGAAATTTGCGCCGCAGGCTTTTCGACGTGCTTTTGCGGGAACAATCCGTATTTAATAAAAATGTGGCTTTTGGCGACTTAGGAGCTGTTCATAAATAACTTTACAGTTTGACGCAGGACAGGCGTTCATCTGCAAAGAAGAAAACGTAGCCGTAGCGGGCTACGGC
>CADCQV010000051.1 GCA_902803625.1 uncultured Lachnospiraceae bacterium | reverse complement strand
GTATCTCGTCACCGGTCTTATGGCCGTATGTATCGTTTATCTTTTTAAAATCATTTACATCAATATAGATGATTCCGTATTTTTCCTGGTTTGATCTAAGCTCCTCAAGGGCACGTGTATAGGCCCTGGAATTCTTTACTTTTGTAAGGGGATCGGAATATGAAAGTCTTCTGAGATCCTCTTCCCTTCCCTTAAGGGATAAAAACAGATAAAAAACAACTGCTGTCAGAAGGGCTACTATAGCCGCTATTGTAAGGCCGGCGGCAATCTCGGCGGTGTTTACCCACCCACCGTTAAGTGAAAGGAGGAGATGCCACCTTTCAAGATTCGGCATCGTTATATCCACTGCCACGGGCTGGGTTATGAACTCCTCTCCAAAGGCAGCCAGATTCCTGACTAACCCGGTAGCTGGATTGATCCTGTAAAACCTGTAATTATAACCCTGATTGCTGAGATCATATACACCTGATCTTCTAAGAAGCTCCTCCTGGTCGATAATTACAACGGCATAGCCCATCCTTTCCGAACCTTCCGGCGCACCATCCGAATCCTCTCTGAAAAACTGGACTATGGCAAAAACCTTCTCTCCGCTTAAAAGGTTAAAGGAGTCGGAAATAATCTTACCCCCGTTCACCCTTGAATATGCAGCCTCGCTTGACAGAGTGTTCCCCTCCGTCAAAAGATCCGGAACAATGACACCACGGGCATCCGAGGGGTAAATATACTCTAGCTCATCCCCGTTAAATATCATTACCATCTTCAGAATGTCGTACTCGCCGTTCATGAATTTTTCGCAGGCGGAATCGATCTTCTCCTTCTCTCTGATGCCGTAGCCGGTGCATATGATATTAAGCATATCAGTACAGTACATACCCGTATCGACATACTCGATAAGGCGGGATTCCACAGCCTTTCCGGCATCCAGAGCCAGCTTCATCCTCCGGTTCCTGTAATGCTGGTAAACCTGAAAAAGCACAACAAGAAAAGCGGAGAGGCAAATGAGAAAAATGCCTCCCGCTTTAATCAGATTCTTATTCTTTTTGTCAGTCACCGGATCTGACATAGCTCCTAATTCTTAAAAAATGCCATTTCGTCATTAAGCTGCTTTGCGATATCCTTCAGGCCGTTTGCCTCTCCGGCAAGTGTAGTCACCGTAGCGGACAGCTCTTCCATTGAAGCACCGGTCTCCTCGCTGGATGCCGCATTTTCCTCTGATATTGCAGAGAGCGCACTCATAGCATCTACAACTGTATTCTTTGAAGTATCACAGGTCTCTGCGCCTTCTGAGATCTGCTGAACCCCTCCGACAGTATCATTGATATCCGTGATCATTCCGTTGATGGATTCAATGGTCTCTCCGAGAGCGGTCTGCTGCTCCATATTGCCCTGACGGACTTCATCCGCAACGCCGACAGCCGCATTCGACTGCTGCAGCAGCACATCCATTTCCTTACGGATCTCTTCTGCCATTATCCTGGAATCATCAGCCAGCTTTCCTATCTCCTCCGCAACAACAGCGAAGCCTCTTCCGGCTTCCCCGGCTCTTGCAGCCTCTATTGATGCATTAAGCGAAAGAAGGTTTGTCTGGCTCGCAATCGAGGAAATCCCCTCCACCTTGTCATTGATATTGGAAACGGCATTCTGTGTGGCCTCAATAGCACTGGTAATGTTGTCGATCTTTGAAGTCATCTCACTGGATGAATTCTGCAATGCCTCAAGAGATTTTCCGGAAACCTCCGATGCAACCTTCATCTTTCCGGCCAGCTCCTGCAGATTCCCCGATGAACCCTTCACATCCTGCACGGCATCTCCTATCCTTCCCACATTCTCGGATGCTGACTGGATCTCATCCGCCTGCTGGGTCGCGCCGCTGGCGATCTGCTGAACGGCATTTGATACATCCTCGGTGGTCAATGATATCTGATTGGCCATATCGGACAGATCCTCAGAGGACTGTCCCACTCCTGCGGCTGATTCCTTAATATGTGCAACAATCTCGGACAGTTTGTCGATAACATCATTCGTAGACCTTGAAATAATCCCGAATTCGTCCTTTCTCGCGCCGTATTTTTTTACCTTGGTGAACCGTCCGTCGGACAGATCATCAAGGGATGCGCTGATAGCTGTTATGGGAGAGGTAAAGCTGCCTGCCATAATGATCGAAATGACTATCGCAATTATCAGCATAATTATGCCGACTATTACGGTGATTATTGCAGAACGTGTAGCGGATTCGAGAACCGTTTTCGAATTATTCGCAGTAACAACCGCAAAATGTGTCTTCGGCTCAATAACGTAAGCTATAAACGCGCTGTAGCCCTTTCCGGTATCAGCTGTATAGAAGCCTTCATCCTTACCGGATACCATAAATTCGCTTGTTGCCCTTGATTCTTCCTCATGGGCTCCCTCACCGTATTCATATTGGGCGTGAGCGAGAAGATCACCGTTTCTGTCAGCAACGAATGCATCACCGGATTCAGATGCAAGGAAATCATGGAGATCCGAAAGCTCATAGTTTCTCTGTACTATACCGATGGTCTCAGTATCAGACCCTTCAGCATATACCGGAACCGCAATTGTTATCTGTCTCTTTCCGGTAGATTTGCTGACGATCAGATCGGAAACATACATCTGTCCGGACATAGCCTGCTTAAAATACTCTCTATCGGCCACATCCACACAGTCTCCCTTTGAGCGGAGGATCTGCATACCGTCGGCATTTGTGATACAGGTTCCGTTGCCGTCTGCCAGGAAATCATCAACACCGTAAAGCTGTGCCATCATATTCTCTACAGGAACCGTTCCGCCTGACGGATCATTCAAAAACGCGATGGTACTCGGAGCCTCAGCGAGAGTCTTCATAGCCGCCATATTGGTCTCGATTATCTTCGAGAAATTATCCTCAAGATACCAGGCCTGCCATTCAAGGGAGTCCTGGGCATCTGCGATAGCCTTTGCCTTGGCGGTATTGTAGCTCACTATACTTGAGATAATAAGCGGAACTGCTGTAAGCAGAACCATAACCAGCAAGAGCTTGGTCTTTATGCTGTCGCCAAATGAAACACCTCCGGATCCCTTTTTATTGGCATTATTATCCTTACTCATATGAAAATCCTCCTGCTAATACAGATAAACAAGGGAGAGCGAAGAATGGAACAGTCTCCGCTCTGCCTCAAATACACTTAGTTTAATTATGCGTTAACGATCTTTCCGAAGTCTTCCTTAAGTGAAGCACCTCCGATAAGTCCGCCGTCGATATTGTCCTTACTAAGGAGCTCAGCTGCATTTCCTGCATTCATTGATCCGCCGTACTGGATACGTACTTCCTCAGCTGTTGCAGCGTCATACATCTCAGCTATCTGCTCCCTTATCATCTTGCAGACCTCTTCTGCCTGATCTGCGGTTGCTGTCTCACCCGTACCGATTGCCCAAATAGGCTCATAGGCTATAACGAGCTTTTTAACCTGATCTGCGCTTACACCGTCCAGATCCCACTTGATCTGACGTGCGATCCACTCCTTATATGTCCCGGCCTTACGGAGTGAAAGTGACTCTCCGCAGCAGAGGATGGGATTTAAGCCCGCAGCAAATGCCTTCTTCACCTTTGCATTGATAAGCACATCATTTTCTCCGAAGATATCCCTTCTCTCTGAATGTCCGATAATGATATACTCAACTCCGGCATCCTTAAGCATGGGAGCCGATATCTCACCGGTAAAAGCGCCCTTGTCCTCAATATAGAAGTTCTCTGCTCCCACATGCACATTGCTTCCCTTTACTGCCTCTGCAACCGGTACAATATCAATAGCAGGTACACAGTAAACAACATCCACTGCATCATTCTTCACAAGATCCTTCAAGGTATTGCAAAGCTCCACTGCCTCGCTGGGTGTCTTGTTCATCTTCCAGTTTCCTGCAATAATTCTTCTTCTGGCCATAATTAATTCTCCTTTTCTTTTTATTTCATCCGCCTCCGCTGACACGGCAGGTTTTCTCTTACTTCCGCCTCCACCGCCCCGGCTACAGGTCTTCTCTTACTTCCGCCTCCGCAGCCCCGGCTACAGGTTTTTCTCTTTCTTCCGCCTTCCGCTGAACCCAAGTATTTCTGAACGGCTCAGACGGTTCTAAAACTCGGTCTTCGCATTGTAGCAGGCGCCGCGTTTTCTTCCACGTCCACCGCCCCGGCTACAGGTTTTCTCTTACTTCCACATCCGCAGCCCCGGCTACAGGTTTTTCTGAACGGCTCATCAAGTTCTAAATTCGTCGTTCGTCCTGTAGCAGGCGCCGCTATAGAAGCGGGCGGCGCCACAATGCTCGCCCTCGTTAAGAACCGCTGGCTAATTGTTCAGAAATACATTGTTTCAGCGGAGGCTGCAATTAAATTCCAGTACCCCGGCGTTGTTGAAATCAAACGGTCGAAGTGTGATGTAGTTATTCCCAAACAATAAGCCAGAAGTTCTTAATAAGTCGGAGTCCTGTGGCGCCGCCCGCTTCTATAGCGGCGCCTGCTACAGGACGAACGACGAATTTAGAACTTGCTGAGCCGTTTGGGAATAACTACTCACACGAAGACCGATAATCAAAGCCGTGAGTAAATACTGACTTCCGCGAGACCCTTTAGTAAAGCATCAGTTTATTTGTCGTCTGCGGAAATGACGCCAGGAAGCTCCTTGCCCTCAAGGAACTCAAGCGAAGCGCCGCCACCTGTGGAAATATGAGTCATCTTGTCACCGAAGCCAAGGTTGTTAACAGCGGCGGCGGAATCTCCGCCTCCGATGATGGTTGTGGCATCGGTAGCTGCAAGAGCCTCTGCAACAGCAACAGTACCGGCTGCCAGAACAGGGTTCTCGGAAACGCCCATAGGTCCGTTCCATACAACCGTCTTTGCGGACTTAACAGCATCAGCATAGATTTTCCTGGTCTCGGGTCCGATATCCAGTCCTTCCTTGTCATCGGGGATAGAATCAGTATTAACGATGACGGTCTGAAGATCAGGATCGTCAATAGGATCGGGGAAGGAATCTGCAGCCACGGTATCAATGGGAAGAAGCAGCTTCTTTCCGAGCTTCTCCGCTTTATCCATCATCTCCTTGCAGTAATCAAGCTTGGTATCGTCAACGAGAGACTTGCCGACCTTACCGCCCTGAGCCTTTACAAAGGTATAGGCCATTCCGCCTCCGATAATGAGCGTATCGCACTTATTGAGGAGGTTATCGATAACCGCAAGCTTGTCGGCAACCTTGGCGCCGCCAAGGATAGCAACGAAGGGACGGACAGGGGTTTCAACCGCGTTTCCGAGGAACTTTATTTCCTTTTCCATGAGGTAGCCAACTGCATTGGTGCCACCCTTCTTTGAAATATACTTTGTGACAACGGCCACAGAAGCATGGGCTCTGTGGGCAGAACCGAAGGCGTCGCATACATAGTCGTCAGCAAGCTCTGAGAGCTCCTCTGCAAACTTTTCACCTGCTTTCTCGGGCTTGGTCTCTTCCTCCAGACGGAATCTGGTATTCTGAAGAAGGATCACGTCTCCCTCATTCATCGCGTTAACCGCATCGGTAGCCTTTGCTCCGGTAACGTTATCATCATCGATAAATTTTACATCCTTTCCAAGCTTTTCAGAAAGCTTTGCAGCAACAGGTGCAAGTGACTTTCCGTCCTTGTCGTCAGCGGTCTTCACCTTGCCGAGATGTGAGCAGAGGATAACCTTTGCTCCGTCGCCTGCAAGCTTCTTGATAGTGGGAAGAGCAGCATTTATCCTGGTCTCGTCGGTGATCTCACCGCCCTTAAGGGGTACGTTAAAGTCACAGCGCACCAGAACCCTTCTGCCCTTTGCATTAAAATCGTCAACAGTCTTTTTGTTTAAAGCCATTATATCTTCTCCTTTATTCTTTTTGCGATCCTAAAGTCAAAACCCAAAGGATCAAAAAGCGGCCCGGATCCGATACATACCGGACCGGACCGCATAATGTCAAAAAGCTATATCATCCGAGCTCAGCGAAATACTTGATGGTGCGAACCATCTGTGATGTGTAAGAGTTCTCGTTGTCATACCAAGAAACAACCTCAACCTGGGTCTTGCCGCCGTCAAGAGGGCTGACCATAGTCTGAGTTGCATCAAAGAGTGAACCGAATCTCATACCGATAACGTCGCTGGATACGATCTGCTCTTCTGTATATCCGAAGGACTCGGTAGCAGCAGCCTTCATAGCCTTGTTGATGTCATCCTTTGAAACTTCCTTGTCAACAACTGCGAAAAGAAGTGTGGTAGATCCTGTAGGGGTAGGAACTCTCTGAGCAGCTCCGATGAGCTTTCCGTTAAGCTCAGGTATAACAAGGCCGATAGCCTTTGCAGCTCCTGAAGATGAAGGGATGATGTTCAGGGCTGCTGCCCTGGATCTTCTTAAGTTACCCTTTCTCTGTGCACTGTCAAGAAGCTGCTGGTCACCTGTGTAAGCGTGTATAGTCTTCATAACACCTGATTCGATGGGCGCGATATCATTAAGCACCTT
>CADCQV010000050.1 GCA_902803625.1 uncultured Lachnospiraceae bacterium | reverse complement strand
TACATAATGGGATGAAAAGTAAAGATGCCGCAAAAAATTCAGCATTCAGCGTTCAGTGCGGTATCGCGTGAAGAGAGTGGAATATACAGATACATACAAGAAAAAGCTGTGGACAGAAAAAAATTAATTTGATATTCTCTCTATCGGGTTGATCATAACCATATAACAGTAAGGATTTATGGAAATGACATGAGAGATAAAGCACAGGATGCCGCCCAGAAGGACGGATGAGCCGGAGGAGAAGATGTTCTCAACAACACTGCACCTGATGCTCGCAGCTGTAACGAGATACGCAGTGGGGCTTATCTATATCCCGGAGAAGGACTTTGAGCCCGAAAAAGAGATTGAGGTTCTTAAGGATATGCTGATGGAAAAATACACAACTGCAGGATAGCAGACTAAAATAAAGAAGAATAAAATGACGGTCAATGTTAAGTGATTCAGGATTTAATGGAGTGGCTCTTGATCGGGAGAATCAGAGAGGGATTATCATGAGAAGAACAAAGAACATATCAATTAAACCAAAGAGCATAGCAGCAGCGATACTTGCCGCAGCGCTTATGATGACATCGGCATCAGCGACCGTCTTATTGAATCCGATGGTGGTGTACGCGGCACAAGTGAACGATAATAATGATAACTCAGGAAATGTTAATGTCTCCGAGGGAGACCGTATGACAAATAATAATGGCAAGATCGGTGAGAACAGGGGAACCATTGATAATAACAGCGACACAGGCTCTGTTAATGAGAATTACGGTCAGATCACTCATAATAACCAAGTGTAGTACCACATTCAGAGCAGAAATATGAGCAGAACAAGCATAATACCTGATCTGCTCTGAATGTGGTTCTACACTATTGTAC
This sequence comes from uncultured Lachnospiraceae bacterium, assembly GCA_902803625.1. Taxonomy (GTDB): domain Bacteria; phylum Bacillota; class Clostridia; order Lachnospirales; family Lachnospiraceae; genus NK4A144. The sequence continues at coordinate 3,132 of CADCQV010000050.1, read as the reverse complement.
CAGATCGCGCCGGGTATCCAATATGGAAATTGTTCGAATCTTCGTTTCGGCCAAAACCGTATTCCCGGATAGAAGAACATTGAAAATCCCAAAAGAACGGCTTATTTTTTGCGGTTCAGGACACGACTAATAAACCGTCAAGCAGGCGGTTTCAAAAAGGTGATCAGTTATACGGGTTTATCCTGTAGCCGCTGGAGCCCCCACGAATGTCCTGTATCTGCTGAATAAGGATCGGCTCCCACAGCACGGGCACAGATGGATATCTATGTGAAACATCTTAAACAGCTTGGTCTCTGTGTCCATTCCCTCATATTCAGGTTCATATCTACGGTGTTTCTGGATGTTGAACACTATAGCGAGGAGTTTCTTTTTGCGGCTGTTGGTGAGTAACCCGTAATAACGTATCTTCTGGAAGCCCTTGGGAAGTACATGCTGAAGGAAACGCCTTATGAACTCCTCGTGGGTCACTGTTACATGGATGGTCTTGCCAGTGCGGTAATCCCTGGCATTGAAGGTCACCTGCGTATCCGAGACTTCCACTATGCGGCTGTTGGATATGGCTATACGATGGGTATAGCGGCCGAGGTAATCAATGGCATTTCCAAAACCGTTGAAAGTCTCCTTGATGTAGGGACACCAGTCCTTCCGGTACAGGGAGTCCCTGAACGCGTTCCATTCACGTGGGATTTCAAGACTTGTGCAGTTTTTTGGAAACACAAGGAAGCCGTCCTTATAAAGTCTGTCAAGTGAATCCAGAAACTTGCCCTTGAACTTGGAGCCGAGCACTTTAACAGGGATAAGAAAGTCTTCCTTCCCGCCGACAAGTTTCATCTGACTGTTGAGACCGGCGCCGGAAACAATGCAGTGTATATGCGGATGGTAATTAAGAGTTTGTCCCCATGTATGCAGAACCTGTATTATTGCCGGGACAGCCCCAAGATATTTAGAGTCAGAGGACAGTTCCAGCAGCGTCTTAGATGATGCATCATGAAGAAGGGTATAAAGGAGTTTCTGGTTAGAGTATATAAGTGGATTGAGTTCAGAAGGAACGGTAAACACCACATGGAAGTATGCTCCGTCTATAACCTCGGAACGGCGCGCATCCATCCAGAGTTCTTTCAATACAGCCTGGCAGTTGGGGCAGTGACGGTTGCGGCATGAGTTATTGCGGATTTCCTCATACCCGCATTCCTCACACACGCTCACGTTGCAGCCAAGGGCTCCCGTCTTACAAGAAATGATGGATACTGCTGCCTTGGACTGTTCTTCTGTGACATAATGTTTATTCCTGTAGATATACCAGAAATCCTGGAATACCTGCTGTATTTTGAGATTAGCCAATTCCACCACCCCCTACCTTCTGTCAAGAGGGCTGAATGCCTTTTTAGAGGATGCAGCCGCAAGGTGTATGTAGATAATGGTGGATGCCAGCGATTTATGGCCGAGGAGTTCCTTAATGGTTAAAAGGTCAGCACCGTGCTCATAAAGGTGTGTCCCGAAAGCATGGCGGAAGGAATGGCAGGTAAGCTTCTTCTCCCAGCCGAGTTCCTCCTCGTGGGCATGGATGTGCCTGCTGAGGTAGAAACTGTCTATAGGGGAATCAGTACCTCTCTGCTTAGGGAACAGATAACCCTTAGGTTTACCGTTTTCAAACCAGTATTCCGTGAGTAGATCAAGGGAATACTCTGAGAGCACGGCATAACGGTCAGAGCGGTTTTTGGAATGACGCACATGGATAGTAAGATTCCTGCGGCTGATATCCTCATACATGAGGGAACAGCATTCACCGATCCTTAGACCGGAACCATAGAGCAGCGATACCATGGTTTTGGGTTTCAGATCAGTGAAGGAATCAATAAATGTTAGGGCATCCTCCTTAGAAGGAACATAAGGAAGATAAGTGTCAAACTTCCGCTGTGGAAGCTGGGTAGGATCCCAGGGCTTATGCATGACATACATGGTGAAGAACCTGAGCTGGGCGATGATAGTGTTTACAGTACGGTCTGAAAGCTTGCGTGAGGTCTGGATATCATCAATAAATTTTCGCATGTCATTGTATGTAACCTGCGAGGGATACTTGTGAAGCTTATCAGAAATGAATTCCAGGTAAGCACGGAGATAGGTGCTGTAGGATTTAACAGTGTGGTCAGTAAGACCGCGAAGGGAGATCATATCCCTGTATTTTTTTAAGAAGTCCATAAGACTCTCCTTTCTGTGTAGATGTTTAGAGTAACGGGAACATCTCACAGCGGAGGGGGTCTCGGGATGCGATTGTTATAAAAAGCAAGGCGTGTTAGAATGGACATCAAGGTAGTTTTGGTTGTCTTTCTTATAGCGTCAGGAACTATAAGATAACTTATTCAGACAAACAATGCTACCTTTTTAGATGTATAGATTGTTAGCGAAACTCAAAAACCTAACGATAGCCATCGCGTAAGCGATTTGGTACAATAGACGGATGGAAAGCAGGGATAATAAAGCCAGAAAGATCAGGACCAGTATTACCATGAATGACTACTTTCAGAGGCTCAGCAAGGGCTATCTGATGCTTTTCTTTCTGCTGCCCGTTGTTTTTCTTCTCCTTATCTTTCTGAATTTCAGGGTCATCTACAGGATCTCACTGGAAAATATAAAAAACAAGGCGGAAGCCACGCTGTTTCAGTATTCGGCGGAGTTGGACGATTTCCTGCAGCCGGCTTTCGTGATTATGGAGTCCATGTCCTACAACGTGGAGGATATGTTCAGGACCGACGCCGATAACAGCGAGATAGAGGAGTATTTGATCAGGGAGAGTGAGAACCTGGACAGTATGTCCGACATTACCTCAAACGGCATATACGGTTATATCAACGGAGAATATCTGGACGGGTACCAGTGGGTGCCGGATGAGGACTATGTTCCCACTGAACGGCCCTGGTATAAGGCTGCGCTGGAGAACGGGGGAGAGATGGCCTACGTGGAGCCCTACATCGATTCCATGACGGGTGCCAGGGTAATGACCATCTCAAAGCTTCTTTCAGACGGCGAAAGCGTTATCTGCATTGATGTCAGGATGAATGAAGTCCAGGCTATAATGGAATCTCTGGTGAAGAAGGATGATGATACGAGCCAGGTTATGATCCTTGATAACAG
>CADCQV010000049.1 GCA_902803625.1 uncultured Lachnospiraceae bacterium | reverse complement strand
TTTATCTCCCCCTTCTGATAGGTAAAGATTGCGGCCGGACCTATAAATCTGTTAAAGATAAGGGACTCAACGGAATTCGGATTCCAGAAGGAGTTTTCCTTATTCTCTCCGAAGGACTTGTAATTAAAGGAGAGGGATTCACTCTTCACATCCTTTATCAGGCGGAAAAAATCCTCAGCGCTTACAGGCTTTTTGTAAAGCTGGCCCTGGATATAATAGCATCCCATACTCTGCATATAGTCAGCCTGTTCTATGGTCTCAACCCCCTCTGCTATCACAGGGGTATTAAGCCATTTAGCCATCTGGATCACGGAATTGATGATCTTCCCGCTGCGGACATCCATATTACCGGAAAGGAAGGACATATCGAATTTCATTATATCCACCTTCAGATCCTTAAGTATATTAAGTGAAGAGAAGCCTGTGCCGAAGTCATCCATTACGACCACATATCCCAGCTCGTGAAGCCTGTCTAAGGCTGAAAGGATGAGCTCCTTTCCTCCTACCGCAAACTTCTCGGTGATCTCGATACGAAGATAGTAAACGGGAATATCATATGCCTTTCTGATCTTCTCCAGGCTGTCCACAAAGGACAGGCCTTCGCTTAAGTCCGTTCTGGAGATATTCACGGATATGGGTACAACATAAACACCCTCGTCCCTGCAGCGCTTTTGAAAGGAACATACCTCCTCAAAGACATAAAGGTCTGTCTTCTGCATAAGCCCCTTTGCCTCGAGAACCGGGATGAAATCGGCAGGATACTGGATACCGAACTTCGGATCCTTCCATCTCACCAGGGCTTCCGCCCCTACGATCCGGTTTGTTGAATAATTTACCTGCGGCTGATAGAAGACATATATATTTTTACGCTTAAGAGCGTCATCAAGACGGGAGACGATCTCTTTTTCCGTAAGCTTTCTTTCCATATATCACTAACCTCCGTATCTTATTTATACTTCCCTGTAAATACGATTATATACTAAGTCCTCCCTATGATGTCAAATAAGCCCGTTTATCAGGATTATCGCGATCAGTACCGGCAGAACATAACGGAAATAGGGAATGAGCCCCCGGGGCATCCTGATACCCTTTCCCGTATTCACTTCCTTCAGATACTCCTCCTGTCCCCAACCGGCATCGGTTACACAGAAGAGAAGATATATAAGCGCTCCCCCGGGAAGCAGCAGATTACTGACAATAAAGTCTTCCGAATCCATCACATTCCGGTCTCCGATCAGATGAAGCCCGCTCCAGACATTGAAGCCGAGAACACAGGGAATGCTGGCGATCAAAACAAAGATAAGATTTACAATAACGGCCTTTCTCCTGCTCCATTCAAGGCTGTCCGTCATCCAGGCCACAAGGTTCTCAAAAACCGCTGTAACCGTAGAAAAGCTTGCACAGGTCATAAAGATGAAGAAAAGCGTTCCCCAGATCCTTCCTCCTGCCATATTTAAGAAGACTGTGGGAAGTGTGACAAAAATAAGAGATGGCCCCTGATCCGGATTAACACCATAGCTGAAGCATGCCGGAAATATGATAAGCCCCGCGATCACCGCAACAAAGGTGTCAAGAGCACATACCCTTATTGACTCTCCGGTAAGTGTATGATCCTTTGACATATAGCTTCCGAGTATCTCCATTGATCCTATACCTATGCTTAAGGTAAAGAAGGCCTGGCTCATTGCAGCCGATATCACATTTCCGAGCCCTATCTCAAAAGCCCTGCTCCAGTCCGGAAGAAGGTAGAAGCTTATGCCTTCCCCGGCCCCTTGAAGTGTCAGACTGTTTACGGCAAGAACCACAATCAGTAACAGGAGTCCGGTCATCATATACTTACTCACCCTTTCAAGGCCCTTCTGTACCCCAAGGCTTAGAACCGCGAAACCAAAAACAACTGTTATCGCCATAAAGATCCCCATTTCAACAGGATTTTCCAGCATATCCGTAAACACATCCGAAACCTTATCCGGCTGTATCCCCGAAAATGTTCCGCTGGCAAATTTGTACAAATATGCCAGCATCCAGCCTGATACCGTTGTATAGTACATCATCAGAATATAGCAGCCTGCCGTGCAGAACCAGCCGTGAATATGCCATTTACTCCCCTTCTTCTCGAGAACCTTGTAGCCTGATACAATGCTCTTCCGGCTGGCACGTCCCACGGCTAATTCCATGGTCATAACAGGGATCCCCATGATCACCAGAAACAGAAGATAGAACATCAAAAATACCGCTCCGCCGTTTGCCCCCGCAACATATGGAAATTTCCATACATTTCCTATGCCTATGGCGCAGCCGGCACTTACCAGTATAAAACCTATCCTCGATGCAAATGTTTCCCTGCTCCTTCCGTCCACCTCGTTCTCCTTCCATACTCTCATTAACGTAACAGGACGTTTTTTCCGAAAAACAGGGCACCCTGAATCCCGTGCCGCATTTTTTCAGAGGCTGTACCGGATTCAAGGCACCCATTGCTTATCTATGTCCTAAACTATGATATTCACTGCGGCTATTCCACTCTTACAGCCTTCATTTCTTTCTTCCGTTCATACATAAGGGTATCTGCCCTCTTAAATACATCCGCTGCGTTCTTATCCTTCTCCGGATCAAAGAATGCAGCTCCTATGGCTGCGGAAACCTTTTCCCAGCGCGGTATCTCGGGATCGTTCCCTATTATGACCATCTCATTCTCGAAGCGGTCCCTTAATTCTTCATAGTGCTCCATATCGTGTCCTCTTAAGATCACGACGAATTCGTCCCCTCCTATCCTGAAAACGGGAGAGTGGTCAAAAATAACACATATTATATGACACAGTCTCTTTATGGCGAGATTTCCCTGCTCGTGGCCGTAAGTGTCGTTTATCTTCTTTAAGTAGTTGAGATCGATCATCGCGATACCGAAATCTATCGGACTTTCCTTGAGTCCCGTTTCGATAAGTCCCATCTCATGGTCATAAGCCGTCTTGTTCCTGATGCCCGTAAGAGCATCCTTATTTGCAAGGGCCTGCATGGAGCTTGCCCTCTCCTTTGTTTCGGTAAGCTCTTTATGGGTCGCTATAAGATTCTTCATGTGGAAGTCAAGCTCGACTATCATTGAGGATATCTGGCCCGCCAGCTCCGATAGCTCGTCATTATTGGTATTGAATTTATCGAGCTCCTTTGATACGTCCGAATCCTTGTCAGAGGAATACCTTCCCACGATCCCGGACATTCCCACGATCTTTTGGATATAGAATCTGTTTATGAGCGCCAGGGTCACGAGCACGCATATCACCAGTACTATGGTGACAAGGAACATTTCCTTAAGAGTGTTCAGCAGAATATGGTAATTTACGTCATCCACATCCACTTCGGTGCAGATAAGCCCCATCTTGTTATTATCTATGATAAGAGGAACATAATTTGTATAGGTATGGCCGTAGTCATTGTCCCATTCCTGGAACTCATCCACCTCTTCCCCGGTGCTCCAGGCCTTCCATTCCACCGGCTGGTTTTCCGGAGTGTGGTGATACTGGTCCGCAAGGTGCAGATACTTTCCGCCGGAGCCCTCCTTCTCTGTCCTCTCGGCATCCAGCATATAGTAAACCTCATAGCTGCCGTCATTATTTTCCTCCACCGTGAGGTAATAGCAATATGCCAGATTAAAGTCCCGTCCCGCATCCTCGAAGGTAAGGAGCCAGTATTCATGCGTCCATTCCGCATAGAGCATCTTTAGCTCCGGGGTAAGGTCATCGAAGCCGATATCCACACCGAAGTTTTTCCCCGGAAACTCTTCGGAAAGACGCACCTCGAATTCGCTCTTCTTGCTATGGAAATCATCAAAGTCTATGGGTATTTCCATATCACGGTAGTTTTCCATGAAGTATCTCTGAAGGTTGGTAAACTCCAGCTTCTCATTCTGTATCATGCTCTCGAGATACCTTCCCATCATCCGGATATTGTCCTGACACTGCTTCCTGTATGACTGCATCTGGGATATATACATCATAATACTGCATAAGAGAAGCGTGACCACGGTAAAAATAAAGAAAAGAACCCCGCACTTGAAGAGTAGTCCATCAGTCTTTCGTTTCATCAATCCAAAAATATCCTTTCCAGATAGCTTGCCGGCATTTACCTGTCCGGATCATATCTATTCAGACCCCTTCGGATTCTGAATCCAGTCTCTCCAGACTCTTCCTTGCTGCTTCAAACTCTCCCGCTTTTTTATAATACTCTATCGCGTTTGCCCTGTCACCCGTTACTTCAGAAATAACACCCGCATTATACCATGCCATAAAAGAGTTTGTCCCCTCTGTTGAGGAGGGCGGCAGGGATGCGCAGGCGATGAAGGTCTCCCTCGCTTCATCAAAACGCATGTTATTCATTAAGAGCATGGCATAGAGAAACAGGAAATCCGCATCCGAGCCGTATCTTTTCTCTGATTTAAGAGGTGTCAGAAGCTCCAGTGCCTCCCCTGCCCTTCCGGTCTCCAGAAGGGCGTAGCCTGTAAGGCAATATAGATCCGTGAGATATTCCCTGTCCTTATTAGGCTTAAGCTCCAGAGCCTTTCGAAAGCTTTTCACGGCCTCTTCCTTTTTCTTCCCGCTGTAATAGCTCTTCCCAAGCTGATAATAGAGATAGGGATCCCCGGGATGCTCCTCAGTTTCCCTTTGTAAAAGTGCGATATTCCTTTCCGCCTTTTTTTCAAGCTCATCGGGGCTCAGGTCATATCCGTCGTGGAACAGCTTTAGCCCGGTCCGGTACATAGCGTAATCATAGATATCATTACCGCTGCCCTGACTTCGTAAGGAAACCTGCTCATGGATCCGTCCGGTAAAATGAAAAAGCCTCCTGTCAAAAAGCCTGTTTATCCATTCGCCGTATTCCACCCGTAAGCCCTGCTCATTTATGTAGGAGTTTATCCGCCTTATCCTGCCAACGGCTCCGGGGTGCTCAAAATATCCCCCTATGATATCCGCCGTACCCTCCTCCGGCCCTGTAAACCCTTCCACGTACTCGTCACTGTCTATGACCAGCACAAGATCATTACGTGCCATCTCAATACAGGCATTCTTCGCTTTTGAAAAGTCGTCGCACCAGTCAAAGCTTCCGGTATTCCGGGTGAATGCTGCAGCGTATCTTAGGGATCCGTCAATGCTCCCCGTGTCAAGAACCGCAATATCCGCATCAGGAAGATGCTTCTTTACGGCCTTCAGGCACTTCGTAAGCTTTTCCCTTTGATCCCTGGTTATTATGCATACCGACAGATCCTTATAGCTCGTTACCGACATTTATTGCAAATTCCTTTACGATCTCTTCAAATTTCCCCATATCGCCGGAATCAGTGTCAAAGGCCATAAGCCTCTCAGTGTATTCAAGGCTTCTCATCTGCATAAGCACAGGGTTCTTCTTATAATCCGGGAAGAAGATCCTTACGGTATCCTGCATACTCTTTACCGTGGGTGCATCATACCTTAAGCCTCTGGGAATATTATTCAAAAATGACCTGTTAAAATAATTCTGGATAAAAAGGGCCTCGGGAACGATCCTGTCCCTGTCAAGATAGCCCCCGTCCTTCAAAAAATGATAGAGCTCGAACCAAGTCCTTGCATTGTCATCCCGGTGCTCCGCTTTCTTTACAAGATTAAATACCGTGCTCCCGTGATTCTCATAGTACCGGTGCAGCTCCTCATTCAGAAGATAATATCTCTTTACGTCGAGAAAGGCGGGTATGGTAAAAAGGCTCTCCTCGTCAAATACCCCCTCAGCATACCTGAGCTTATGATCTAATACAAAGCTCCTTTTATAGAGCTTGTCCCAGCAGCCCCTCATGGTGCGTCCGGTAAATAAGAGCTTTATCCTGTCAGCAGTATCAATAACCTTCAAAAGCTCATTTTTCCTGCCCGTTTCATAGTCTCTGTCTCCGCTGTCATATTCCGTCGCGTTTCTGGAAAGGTAGCCAACGATCTCCGCACCGGACTTTATCGCCTTTTCATAGATATGCTCTACTGCCTCCGGCAGCAGCCAGTCATCGGAATCCAGAAACATAACATAGTCCCCGCCCGCATAGCTTAAGGCAATGTTCCTCGCTGCTCCCTGCATTACGTGCTTTTCAAGAGGGATAAATGCAATGCTTTCCGGAAAACGTTTTTCCCACTCCGATATCCTGTCGCGGGTATCATCCTCAGACATATCGTCAACAACCAGTATCTCCAGGGAACCGGCTCCGATGGTCTGTCCCGTGAGGCTTTCCATACATCTGTCGATATACCGTCCCGCATTATAGCAGGGGACTATGACCGATACCTTTTTCATATTCCACCCTGGTTTTCCCTGCAGATCTCAAGCCACTTTTCGTTGTATTCATCAATATTGCTCTCGTTAACCTCAAGGTCCACAAGCCCCAGAGCCTTTTGGTACAGCTTCATCTCCATAAGGGTCTTATTCTTCCTGTAGTCCGGGAAAAGCTGGTGCACCGTTTCCTGCATACCGTTTACGGTTTCGACATCATACTTTATTCCCCTTGACTCAGCAAAGATGAAGGACCTTATGTAATAATTTATAACGAAAAACCATTCGATAAGCTCATGCTGCTCCTCCAGATCCCCCATTCTCTTCAGTTCCTCATAGGTGGCGAGCCAGGTCTTTGCGTTATCGTCACGTCTTTTCAGATCTATCATAAGATTGTAGGTGGAGCTTATGGAATTCTGGAAATACCGGTGAAGGTACTCATTTAATTCATACAGCCGGGTCATATGGAGATAGGCAGGGGTAGTGAAGAGACTTTCCTCATCAAATACACCCTCGGCAAACTTAAGATCCAGATCCATCACAAATTCCCTGAGGAAAAGCTTGTCCCAGCATCCACGGAGCAGCGGGGCATCGCCGTGGGCAAAGTAATGAAGCCTCTCCTCATTGCTGTTAATGACTATCATCCTGTCCTTCTTCCCGCTCCTGGTGGAAGGATCATCATTTGCAGGATCTCCGTAAACCTTCTTCGAGAGGTAATTCACTATTTCCGCCCTGTTCTTCTTCGCAGCCCTGTATACCTTGTCAAGGGCTGATGGAACGAGCCAGTCGTCCGCGTCAAGATAGGCTATATACTCACCGTGACAGTAATTCAGGGCGATATTTCTCGCAGCGCCCTGCATAACATTTTTCTCAAGGGGAATAACACAGATATTGTCAGGATACTTCATTTCCCATAGAAGAAGCTTTCCCAGGGTCGCATCCTTTGACGCATCATTGATAAGGATGATCTCAAGAGAGCTCATTCCTATGGTCTGTTTTTCAAGGGATTCCATGCACCTGTCGATAAAAAGGCTGACATTATAGCAGGGAATTATAACACTGATCTTAATCATAATAAAAAACCGCTTCTAAGGTAAGTTCCTGCGCACATTTCCGGTTTTGCACGAAGAACCGTATATAAACTAAAGTTTCCTAAAGCTTATAATACCACAGAAGCGGCTGATTTTATATATTATTAAAAAAGCTTTGTCGTTCCGATCGCCTTCTTTGTCATTCTGAGGGCGTAGCCCGAAGAATCTTTATAACCGGTGAGAAGATCCTTCGCTGGCGCTCAGGATGACGCCTCTATCACTCAGTACGGCATAAATACACTTAGTTGTTCTGTTTTAAGGACTTGATGGGGATATTTGCATAAAGAGCGGGTACGGTTGAGCCCTTTGCCCTGTCTTCGCCCTCTGCATCCACCTGGGTTATCTTTATGTCCAGTCCCTCCTGGTCTATCTCCACATACTTTGCAAGCACCTGAATAATGTCATTCTTTATCCTTTCCATTATCTCGGGATTTACGGCGCTCCTGTCCGAAACCAGCACCATTTTCAGGCGGTCCTTGGCAATATCGCTGGTGCTTTTTTTTCTAAAAAAATCCATAAACCTCATGGCGTCTTCCCTCCTATTTCGAAATGATCTCAACCCTTAAATAAATCACTTATCCTTGCGAAAAATCCCTTTTTCGCTTCCAGATTGAGGAAGGGAACATCCTCACCCATAAGTCTGTGACAGATATTCATATAAGACTGACCCACAAGAGTATCGTCTCCTGCAAGCGGAGTACCTGTATTTGTGGAAACGACTATCTTCTCGTCATAGGGAACCACACCGATAAGATCAATTGAAAGAACCTCCACAACATCCTCCGCGGTCATCATATTACCGTGCTTCACCATATCGATATTGAGACGGTTTACTATGAGACGGCTGTTCTTTATCTCATTTGCCTCCAGGAGGCCGATGATACGGTCAGCATCACGCACCGCCGAAACCTCGGGGGTGGTGACAACCAGTGCCCTGTCGGCAGCTGCTATGGCATTTTTGAAGCCCTGCTCTATACCTGCGGGACAGTCAAGGATAATGTAATCAAAATCCTTCCTGAGCTCATCCACCAGGGTTTTCATCTGCTCCGGCGTGACCGCATCCTTATCTCTTGTCTGTGCTGCGGGAAGGAGATACAGCCCGTCCACCTTCTTATCCTTTATAAGAGCCTGGGTTATCTTGCAGTTTCCGTCAACCACATCCACAAGGTTATATACTATCCTGTTCTCAAGACCGAGAACCACATCCAGATTCCTTAAGCCTATATCCGTGTCAACCAGCACCACCTTTTTGTCAAGCTTCGCAAGTCCCGTTCCAAGATTTGCGGTGGTGGTGGTCTTTCCGACTCCTCCCTTACCGGATGTCACAACTATTACTTCTGCCATACCTCATACTCCTTATTAGAAAACGTTTTCTCCCACTGTTTGTCAATTATTCTTATCATTTAAGAACGCGCAGTTCTCAAGAAATTCCCGGTCATAGGGCTTCAATATGATATGTCCGTCGGTTATCTCCGCAACCTCCGGTCCGTTATCCTGATGCCTGACGCTGTTTGAAAGCCCTGTCTTTGAAAAGTCAACGGGGTCCTGATCCTCGGAAATTGCCAGAGAGTCCGCTATCCTTATCTGGAGGGGATCCATATTAAGTGCCATAACAAAGGCCGTCTTGTCCCCGTATACCCCGGCTCCGGCGATACCCGTAAGGGTTCCCAGAACAAAGATGCTCCCTCCCGCAGTCACGGAAGCTCCGTTCTTCACATCACCAAGGATTATAAGGCTCTGTTCCGCTTCATAGCTCATACCCGAACGAAGTGATCCCACGTGTATCTCCGCGTATCTTCCGTCCATTCCCGTGAGCCCGGCGATCCTGTCTCTGAGCTTTGCATTTTCCTCTGTGAGAGCGTCGATTTTTTTATCCTTATCGGCTTCGCTTATCTCGTTTTCTATCCCGACAGCCTTGTTTAGTTTGTCCTGAAGCTCCTTATTATCGGTGATAACTGCATTTAGTCTGAGCTTTGTCTTTTCCTTTATGCATCCGATCACCTTTTCGGTTTCTTCCTCCGAAAGATCCCTGCCCTCTATTTTCAGAACTATCTTTGATGTTCCGAAAAAGGAAGAAGCGGATTCGAATCTCTCCGAGATCTGCGGAAGCAGCTCGTCAAAGGAGACCCCGCCGTCAAGCTTCAGAACTATTCCCGATTTAACGCCTTTTATCGTTACATACTGTTCCATGGCCTGCCCTCCTGCCTGCACACGCCAAATAATAATACACTATTAAAATAAATGATACAAGGGTCATTGTCAAAAAGAAGCCGTGCCGGAAAACCGGATCCGGCTTTCAAAAGCCCCCTGTAAACCTTCTCATCCGCTCCGCCTGGTCATTCATCCTTTTTACGGCAGCGGAATAAAGCGCCTCCACGCTGCCGCATTCCGAGTAAGCGGCATGGCCTGCAGAGGTATATATAGTACAGGGGATCCCGTCCACTTCTCTTATGGAAGAAATGTCACGGCTTATCTTCTGCAAAAATGATGAACCTTCCTCCGGTCTGTCCACCTGGCGGATTATCAGGAAGCGGTCTGTTCCCTGTCTTCCCACTACCGCTGTGGATCCCACGCTCCTTTTTATCCTCAGGGCCACGGCCACCATTACGTGATCCATAAAGGCTTCCCCGTAATTATCCCTCATCCCTTTATAATGATTTACCGTGAAAACTGCCAGAGCAAAATCCGCATCATTATCCACATAGGCTGCCTCGTATCTGGAAACAGCGTCCATAATGCCGAGAATATTCAAAACACCCGTCACCTGATCCGTGAAGGAAATGTTCTTTAAGACATCATACTTTGCCGTTCTTTCCGTGATATCCCTGAAATACCCGATTATCCCGACTATCTGCCCGTCCTGGAGCACAGGAGCCTTATTCACGATGATATCCCTGTTTTCACCCTTTGCAAGGCACTTCCCGACAACATCCTTTATTATGGCACCGTTTTTTATTATGTTTTCTTCATCCGTTTTGAAGGGCACCGGATCCACATGCCAGCTCATATCCTCATCAGTCTTTCCGAGGACCTCATTCTCGGACTCGAAGCCGTAGTAATCAAGAAAAGCCCTGTTTACCCCCAGAAATCTCCGTTCCCGGTCCTTCCAGAATATACCCACAGGACAGGATTCCACTGCGTTTTTCCAGAGAATATCCTCACTGATAGCACTGCTTCGACCGACTTTCTTTCCGCCTTCAAAGCCCGGGGATATGAAGGAGCTCAGCTCCATCAGAAGAGCAAGCTGCTTTTCGTCCACTTCCTTTGTAAGGAGAAGGAACTCTTCACCCGTACCACGCTCCCTCACGGGGATAATATACTGCTCTCTCCATACGTAGTTGCCGCTGTCTGTTTTGAAGCGGAAGCACCCGGAGATAAAGCTCCTTCCGGAGCTTACAATCCTGTCCCCCGCATTGGTAAAATCCGAAAACTGCCGGTATCTCTCCCTGTCCTCGGGATAGATCTCATTTTGGATATACTTATTTATATTCTCCGAAAAGCTGTTGCTGTCATATTTTCCGGTGAAGCCGGTGTCCCTGTGAAGGACAGCCACCCTGTCCTTTGCAATATCGTAGCGGACCACCCTGTCAAATACTGAATAAACGCCCTCCAGAGCATCATTTATCTTCTGCAGATGACTGACCCGTGAATTTATGGAAAGGTTCTCAAGCTCGATCTCATAAGCGTCCCTGTTCCTGCTGCCGGATAAATACCTGAACTTTACAATGCAGTAATTACCCCTCCACACAAAGTCCACTACCTGCTCCGACCCTCTTTCCTTTGAACGCCTGATCATCTGCAGGAATTTTATGTTCAGTGTGGATTCCGAATCATTGCAAAGATCCTCCAGCATATTGAGGTCGGTGATCCCGAGACTTATTATATTTTCGTAATACTTTTCATTTAAATAAAGGAAATTAGCCCTGTCATCGGTGAATTCCACAATGGCATAGGAAGTATTTCGTCTTTCCCTGATATCGCTCTGTCCTATCAGATCATAATACGCTTTGAGGCTAAGGGGCTCGGCCTTAAGACCCTTCTCCCTTAAAGAGGGCAGGAGATCCCAGTAAAACATAGGCTTTTCGAAGAAAAAGCCCTGCAGCTTTTCACAGCCGATTTTCCGGAGAAATTCCATCTGCTCCCTACTTTCAACGGACTCTGCAGCGGTTTTGATCCCGAGAGCCTTTGCCATGGAACAGAGATAGCCCATAAGCTTCCCCGATCTGTCATCTCCTCCCCAGAGGACACGCATATCTATCTTTAATTCATCAAATTTGTAGTCTTTTAATATATTCAGGGAAGAACGGCCGGTCCCGAAGTCATCCATGACTATCTCGTAGCCCTCTGAGTGCAGCTCGTTTATCTTTTCCTTTATCCTCTCCTTTGTATGGACCACAAGGCTTTCATTTATCTCGACCCTTATCATCTGCCTCGGTACCTGATTCTTCTCAGTCTCAGAGTTCAGGGCTTCGATGACATCACAGAGCTCGAAATCCATATAGGAAAGATTAAAGGAGATGGGAATAAGAGGATCCTTTCTGGCTGCGCAGTGGCTTAAATGACTGCAGATCTTTTTTATCACAAAAAGATCCAGTTTATGTATAAGCCTCCTCTCCTCAAGGATCGGAATAAAAGAAGCAGGCTCCAGAAGACCGTGTACGGGATCATCCCAACGGGCAAGCGCTTCATTTCCGCAAACCTCGCCCGTCAGGGTCCTTATGATCGGCTGGTAATATATCTTTATCTCTTCCTTTTCTATTGCTTCTTCGATATGCTCTGCAACATATCTGTCGAGATCCCGCTTTTCCGCCATCTCAACTACCTTATGCAACAACCCTATTTACGGTGTCCTGCATCAGCGCGAAGTTCACTATATGGAGACCGAATATGGCAAGGATAAGAAATACTATGCTGCTTGAGGATGAAGACATTCCGAGAGTTTCGGTCTTTATCCTGTCCACTCTTTCACCCATCTTGTAAGCCCAGTAATAGCCATAGATACCGCACGTTATTATAGAGAAAAGAATGACCATTCCTCCGCCTGTGGCTTCATTTTCACCTGAAAGTGAATTGATCTCCTCATTAAGGACATACATCCAGTAAAGTCCATAGATACCGCATGTTATGAAAAACAGAACTATTCCCAGGACGATACTTCTGTTAGTGCCGGTTCCGGTGCCGGAATAGTCCCTGTCATTTACAGCCTGCGAGCTGCTGTAATCGGTGTAGGTCTCCGCCTGCTGCACCTCCTGACTGCTCTCTGCTTCCGAAGCACTGTCTGTATTTTGGAAGCTGCTGTTTTCTGCTTCCCCTCCGTTTCCGGAGCCCACTTCAGCTCCGCAGTTCGGACAGAATTTTATACCGTCCTCCACCTCTGATCCGCAATTAGGACATATCATATCTTCTTCCTCCGTTTTTTTAATGATTATGACTGATTTTGCATGATACTATAATTCTCTATCCTTGTAAATCCGGCTAAAGCTGTAAACCAGGCCTTACCCGCACTCAACGGAACTCTCCCGGTGACTCCGGAGAAAAGCTATGAACTCATCCTCCGGGACGGGTCTGGAATAGTAGAATCCCTGCATATACTCTACTCCCATATCCCTCATTACACTCATCTGCTCCTCTGTCTCGATACCCTCTGCAACAACGCTCATATTAAGCTTATGCAGTATGTCCACCATTCCGGTAAGTACATACTTCGTCTTGTCATTTTCAAAGAAGCTGTGCGTGAAGCTATAGTCAAATTTGATTATCTTTACCGGCATATTTACAAAGTAATCGATATTGGAGCGGCCCGTGCCGAAATCATCCAGCGAGAACGTTATGCCCCTTTCGATCAAAGCATTCATATTCCTAAGCATGATATCCCGGTTCCTGGCTGCAGCGGTTTCCGTGATCTCAAGGTTAAGCTTGCCCGGGTCTATCCTGTACTCCTCTATGAGCTGTATTACAAATTTCGCGGGATTATCATAATCAAACTGGGCTGCCGATATATTGGCCTCGATCTGTTTCAGACCGTATCTGTCCGCTTCTCCCTTTTTTAAGAACATACAGACCTTTTCAAAGATCCGTATTCCGAGCGGAATGATCTGTCCTGTTTCTTCCGCCACCGGTATGAATACTCCGGGGGGAATGAGACTGCCGTCCTCCCCTCTTATACGTACCAGTGCCTCCGCCGTGTCGAAACAGGATTCCTTAATATTAAAAAACGGCTGGTAAAAAACCTCCACCCTGTCCGTGCGGAGAGCCTCATCGATAAGCTCCTTTATCCTGTTCTGATCCCTGAGCTTTTGAACCAGCTTCTCATCTGCCACTGTTATCTCCTGTTCGTTCTCGAGATAAGTGTGAAGAAAGCGGAAAAATTCATCCGGCCCACTCATCAGCATACTGTCAGGTATAAGGAGATAGGTTCCGTTTGCAGGAAGATCCGTCACTCCATCCTTCTGCCTTTTTATATCGGCTGCCTTTTCAAACATACGCCCACGGTCTTCATAGACTACGCAGAAGGTATCATCATCAATTCGAAAAGCCGGTTCGCTGCCAAGACTAACCAGTGCTTTAGCAGACCTCATAACCGCTTCCTGCTCCATATTGTAATCCACGTTATTGGTCAGATAATGGATCTTTGCGGTAAACAGAGAAAAAGGCTTATTAAACCTGTATTTGTCATGGATATAGGCTGAAAGCGCATTTGTATTGAACAGTCCGGTGGAACCGTCGATGTATTCACTGGGGTTCTCGAGCTGTATATACAGTATGACCATACCAAAAGATGATGCAAAGCCCACCAGCAGAAGCTCCGGTCTTATAAACTGTACTGCAGCTGCGAGCAGCCATATCCCCTGCCAGAGTAGCATTGCTATGAATCTTCTTCCGGGCATATGCTTTTTATACACTATAGTTATCACTATGGTGGACAGAATATAAACTGCAGAGAGGATATAGGCAACCAGGGTAGACGGACCGTAAGAGTACACTACCCTTCCGGATGCCGTAAAAGAAATAGGCAGTAAAAACATCATTATCTCTCCGGCTAAAAAGATAAGCTGTGAAAGGATCCTCACTGCCTTTGCCCGCATCCTGTCCCTTGGAAGAAGGCTTGTCGATGCGTAGAGGTATCCGAAAAAGCCCTGAAGGACTAAGAGCATGATATAGAATTTACAGACTATCCCCGTGATAAAGGGATCGAAGCCGGAAGACACGGAAAGATTTATCAAAATGACGGACAGAATATCGAAAATGAGACAGGCAAAGCAGGCCAGGATCGCACCCTGAAAAAGCCTCCGGTTCATGAGATCCAGCTTCTTTTCATGCACGAACATAACCGTGATCGAGAATATTATAAATAGCGCACAGCACTGAAGTTCAATATTCATATCGCTATTCTATCACAAATCAAAAATCAGTAGTCTGTAGAAGCCAAATATATTATAATAAATCTATTATAGTAAAAGCATTTTAATAAATATGCTTCGATTTTCTGTAAAGGAGGATATCACATGTCAAAAATGAATAAAAATGAGACCATTTCCCAATCTCTTAACAGCCTGTCTTTGTTTACCAACCGGCTGACTGTAGGCCTCTCCGTTCTGATGCTCATTTTCATTGTGATAATCGCCGGAAATTTCCTCAATT
>CADCQV010000048.1 GCA_902803625.1 uncultured Lachnospiraceae bacterium | reverse complement strand
GTGACCTTTTTTATAATTATGACAGGGTACAGGATGACATCCGGTTCCTTGGCGCTGTCTTCAGGGAAAGGGAATACCTTGTGATCCCGAATCTTGAAGGCGGTCTTGGTGCGGCTCCGGATAAAAAGATCTGGAAGAGGGGAGCCTGTCTTAAGCAGGATGCTTCAATAATTGACGTTCTGAAAACCCTGTCGGTTAAGGGTGTCACTCTTGCCAATAATCACCAGATGGATTTCGGGGAAGAGGGACTGAAAAATACCCTGGAAATACTTGATAAAAACGGCTTTCAGCATGCCGGCGCCGGCGTAAATATAGAGGAAGCGCTGAAACCTATGGAAATAACCGGCGGCGGGAGAACCACCGCCGTTTTTAATTTCGGATGGAAGGAAGAGGAGACCGTATATGCCGGGCCGGGCCGTCCCGGCTGCGCTCCAAGGGAGAATGCTCTTATCCTGAAGATACTGAAGGCTTATTCGGCCCGTTACCCGGAAAAAGATATCATTCCGGTACTTCACTGGGGCTTTGAAAAAAACCTATATCCCATGCCCTTTGACATTGATCTTGCACACAGTATCTGCGATATAGAGGGAGTGAAGCTCATAATCGGACACCACCCCCACTGCCCGCAGCCTGTGGAAGAATACAGGGGAAAGAGGATATACTATTCCCTTGGGAATTTTTATTTCGGAAAAAGCCGGATAAAGTATTCGGATAAGCTGTACGCCCATGAACCGTCAAATATGTCAGATTACGGAATAGGTGTCATTTATGATACGGACAGTGCTCTTACGGATCATATGGTCTTCTGCTATGACAGGGCAGTGGACAGGACAGAGATAAGGGAGACAGAGCTCATTCCGGAAAGGATGCCGGAGATAAAGGATCCGGAGGAATACGAAAAGCTTATCAGAAGCAGCCGCCTCGGGAAAAATCCCATACTTGGAACATCACCGTTTATCAATCATATAAAGGTCTGGAGCTTTAATACAAAGAGAAACCTTTTCAGACTCGGAATACTAAGGTAAATGAACATACTTCTCATACACAATTTTTACAGGACTCCCGGGGGAGAGGATACGGTCTTCAGGAACGAAGCAGAGCTTCTTAAGTCCCATGGACAGAATGTCATCACCTTCACCAAGCATAATGATGATATGGAGCCGGAGGATCTTTTATCCGAGGCCGTTTTTTCGCGGCGCAGCTTCAGGGGTGTACGGAACCTTATCAGGGCGAACGATATTGACATAGTCCATGTGCATAACGACCGTTTTCTAATATCGCCCTCGGTATTTCTGGCCGCTAAGAAGGAAAATGTGCCGGTCGTCCGTACCCTCCATAATTTCCGTATGCTGTGCATAAATGCCATGCTGTACAGAAAAGACAGGGTCTGCAGGGAATGTCTTAAGGAAGGAAGAACCGTGAAGCTCCCGGCATTTATCCATGGCTGCTACCACGGTAACCGTATCCATACACTGCTAAACTTAAGGATAAATTCCTATGCGGAGAGGCACGGCCTGTATAAGGGAGTGAAATACATTGCCCTTACTGATCTAAATAAGGAGATCTTTGTATCCGCGGGCTTTAATCCCGATGACATCTTCGTAAAGCCCAATTTTTCCTTCGGCTTTGACCTGAAGGACGTTGAGGAAGGGAAGAAAAGACGGGATTTCCTCTATCTCGGCCGTCTGGATCCCCTTAAGGGCATAGAGGAAATATTGTCAGAGTGGATAAAGCTCCCGGAAAGCTTCGTTCTGAATGTTGCCGGAAGCGGTATGGAGGAATATGAGAACAGGCTGAGGGAAAGCTATGAGAGATATAATATCCGCTTCCTCGGAAGACTGGGAAATGAGGAAGCCCTGAAGCTTCTGGAGGGCTCAAAGGCTCTGATCTTTGCTTCAAAATGGTATGAGGGCTTTCCCATGACCATAATTGAGAGCTTTTCAAGGAAAACACCCGTTATAGGACTTGATTTCGGTAACGGGGGAAGGCTTCTTAGGGATATCTACGGCAGCGATAAGCCTCTGATAAAGGATATTGGAGAGCTTCCAAAAAGGATAGAGACCTTTGATGAAGACAGGGAAAATGGATTGTATGACTATGACTTCAACACTCTGAAGCCCTGTACTCCCGAAGAAAACTACAGAATACTTATGGAGATATATGAGAAATGCATAAGATCCCGGTGACACGCTCCTCCATGCCGGAGCTTGAGGAATATGTAAAGGAAATAGAGTCCCTGTTTGAAACCCACTGGATCACAAATGCCGGTGAAAAGCATGAGGAGCTGGCGGAAAGATTAAGGAAATATCTGGGGGTAGAGGCTCTTTCCCTAACGGTAAACGGCCATGCGGCTCTGGAGCTTTCTCTGGAGCTTCTGAACCTAAGGAAGGGCGGAGAGATCATAACGACCCCCTTTACCTTTGTATCCACCACCCACGCCATAGTACGAAGCGGCTTCAGGCCTGTCTTTGCGGATATAAGAGAGGCTGACTGCTGTCTGGATCCCGACAGTATAGAGTCAAGGATCACGGAGAATACGGTTGCCATAATGCCTGTGCATGTTTACGGCAATATGTGCGATGTGGCAAGGATCGGGGAGATCGCCAAAAGGCATGGCCTGAAGGTAATATATGATGCAGCACATACCTTCGGTGTCAGGCTGTTTTATGACGGGGAGTGGAGAGGCAGCGGATCCTTCGGTGACCTTTCCTGCTTCTCATTTCATGCCACAAAGGTATATAACACCATAGAGGGCGGCGCGGTATGCTGCCATACTGAGGAAGAGAGCAGGAAGATAGCTGAGCTCAGGGATTTCGGCATAGTGGATGAGGAAAGGGTGAGATACATAGCACCAAACGCCAAAATGAACGAGTTTGCCGCCTGCATGGGACTCTGCAACCTTCGTCACGTGGACTCTGAGATAGGGAAGAGAAAAAGGGTAAATGATCTGTACCGGGAGAGATTAAAGGATATAAAAGGGGTAAGGCTTATCGGTGAAAGGGAGGACGTCAAGGCAAATTATGCGTATTTCCCGGTATTTATCGACAAAGAGGAATACGGCATGGACAGGGACCGGCTTTTTACGGTCCTTGCCGAAAACGGTATAGGTGCGAGAAAGTATTTTTACCCGATGATAACCGAGCTTGACTGCTACAGGGAAAGCTATGACAGCAGCGAGACCCCGGCAGCCCGGAGAGCGGCCGGACAGGTGATGACCATACCTATGTATTCCGCTCTCACAGAGGAAGCCGTGGATAAAATCACGGGAATAATAAGAAACAGGGAATAAATGCTTAATATAGCATGATAAAACGTAAGAAATATAGTATAATGGACTGTCAGGCATACTGACCCGGATTTGGATCCGGGAAAACGGTTTTTAGGAAAATATGGAAAAAGGCAGGAAGATAAACTCCATAAGCAAGGCGAGAAGCGCCAACCGCTATCTTGTTGAGAATGATGCCAACATGAACCGCATCACTGCCGGCGTGATGCCATGGATACTGGTATCGGTGCCGCTTGTTGCCGCTCTCCGCTATCTGAATATATTTACCATGTCCATTCCCCACCTTGTGATCTTCTGCGCGGTGGTCAGCAGCGTGGCGGTATCCACGGTTCTGGTGAACAAGGCGTCGGACAATACTGTTTTTAATAAGTATTTCAATGTGATCGCTCTGACCCTTGGGGTGTTTTCAGTGGCACTTCTTCCCCATGTGGGTATCTGGATCTCTTTTATCCTTTCAACGATACTTACACTGTTCTATATCGATCCCGTCCTCACTTTGTTTTCGGCTGGGATGAACTACATACTGATGCTCGTTGCTATGTGGGTCAGAGTGGCCAACTGGCGGAGTATACACTATCTGCTGGGATTCATCGGGGGAGAGCAGCTGCCGGTCTATATCGGGTATGTGCTGGGTCTGACCATTGAATTCGTGATAGTCGTGCCTATTATCTACTATATCGCAAAGACCGAGGAGGAGCATATCATAAGGGAAGATAACCTTATGGCGGAGGTAAGGTCGGACGAGGAAAGATATTTTCTGGCATTTGAAAATTCCAATGATATCATAATCGACTATAACTATATCACTGACGAGCTCATAACCTTCGGAAGCTTTGAGGGACATGACAACGGGAAGACCGGGGGAAAGAAGATAATAAAGGATTTTATGGCCTCCTTAAGCAGCGGGAAAAAGATCTACCCCAATGACGTGGAGAAGATCAGGCTCTTTATGGAGGGGAGGCTTACCGGACCCATCGAATTCAGGTACCATAAGAACGAGGACGAGGAATACAGATGGTATTCCGTCGAGGGTCAGACTGTTTATAATGAGCTTTCGGGAGAGGCCGAGAGAGGTGTCGGCAGGATAAAGGATATTACCGCCGAGAAGAGGGAGGAGCAGATCCTTCTCGAAAGAGTGGCACGTGACAGGGTCACGAACTTTATCCAGTGGGATGTGGGTTTGAGGCTTCTTTCCCAGAAGACCAGCGACGAAGGACCGGGAAATGTGGCCAGTATCTGCTATATCCATTTCAGTAATTTCTCTGAAATATCAGATGTTATGGGACGTGTTTTTCTGGATGCGGTTCTTGAACGTATGGCCGAGGGCATAAGGAATATGACCGCTGAGGGCGATCTGAAGATAAGGATATCCGATCCCTCCTTTGTCATCTATTTCAGCAATCCCACCGACGAGGTCATGGAGATCTTTGACTCCAGGATAAGGGAGGGACTTGATTCCCTGAATATAAATAAGGGTGCGGGAACGGGGATGAAGTATACCATCACCTATTTCCACGGGCTTGCGGATCTTATGGAAGCCCTGCCTATGGAGGAAAAATTCCAGATAAACAGCGTGAGCGACAGCCAGAAGGACAATGTTTACTTCGGGGAGATCATACCCTTTGTATTCAATGTCCTTCAGAGATCAAAGGAGCTGCACAGCGCCGTGGAGCTCACGCTGGAGCGGATCAGCAGCCAGTTTGACATAGATTTCATCCATATACTGGAACGTGACAGTACCACCACGCTTGAAAGCTTTTCCTGCATAGGCGAATTTGACAGGCAGACGAGGCTCGGCTGTCCCTTCCTCGGGAGAAAGTTTAATGTGGACAAGGACGATTTCGACAGGGTCAGGAAGCTTCTCGAAAAGGATGATGTCATAAGGGTCGACCGCCATTTCTTCGAATTCCTGAAAGGGGATACCGGGGACTTTCTGGATGCCCTCGGAACATCCGGACTTCTCTGCTTCCTTAGATCCGAGGACGAGATCAGGGGCTGTATCTTCTATGAGAAATCCGACAGGGATTATGAATGGCCGCAGGAGCTTATAGATGCGCTCTCGGAGCTTTCATCGATAATTGCCTCCTTCATCCTGAAGAATATGGCGGATCAGGCAAGTGCCGCAAAGTCAAACTTCCTGTCATCCATGTCACATGAGATAAGGACGCCCATGAACGCCATCGCAGGCTTCTCCGAGCTTATACTTTCCGAAAGGAATATTTCGGACAAAACAAGGAGTTATGCCGGAAATATCAGATCCAGTGCAAATAACCTTCTCGGGATCATTAACCAGATACTGGATTTCTCAAAGATAGAGTCCGGAAAGTTCGAGATAATAGAGGACAAATACGCCCTGTCCTCACTGCTTAATGATATAACCAGCATCATCGGCATACAGGTTTCCGAAAAGCCGATCAAATTCACGGTAAATATCGGGAATCATATACCTGAAGGCCTCTTCGGGGATGTTATGAGGATCAGGCAGATATTTATAAATATCCTGAACAACTCCGTAAAATACACGGATAAGGGCGAGATCACGCTTTCCGTGGACTGGAGACCGAGGAATGAGGAGAGCGGGGAGCTTATCGCCGCCGTAAAGGATACGGGCATAGGGATAAAGGATGAGGATATGCCGAAGCTTTTCGAATCCTTTATGCAGATAGATACCAGGAGGAACAGAGGCATCA
This sequence comes from uncultured Lachnospiraceae bacterium, assembly GCA_902803625.1. Taxonomy (GTDB): domain Bacteria; phylum Bacillota; class Clostridia; order Lachnospirales; family Lachnospiraceae; genus NK4A144. The sequence goes on along the minus strand of CADCQV010000048.1, from coordinate 1,321 downwards.
CCGGTACGGGTCTGGGACTTGCGGTATGCAAGAATCTCCTTAATCTGATGGGCGGATCCATTGATGTGGAGAGTGTTTACGGGGAGGGCAGCACCTTCAGCTTCTCCATACCCCAGAGGATAGTCGACAATACGGACTGCAGCTTTGTATACGGTGAATCACGGGTGGTAAATGAGGAATTCACTCTGCCCTTTGTATGTCCCGATGCCAGGATAATGGTTGTTGACGACAACAGGGTGAATCTGGAGGTGGCAAAGGGCTTAATCAGCCAGTACGGTGCAGACGTGATCCTTGCATCCAGCGGAACCGAGGCACTTGCACGTCTTGAAGAGGATGAGTCCTATGATCTTATCTTTATGGACCATATGATGCCCGGAATGGACGGTATAGAGACCACGGTAAAGATCAGGGAGAAATATACCACACCTATAATCGCTCTTACAGCCAATGCCATAAAGGGAGTGGAAGAGGAATTCCTGAATGCGGGAATGAATGATTATCTGACAAAGCCGATAGAACTGAAGAGGCTTATGGAGGTAATGGACAGGTGGATCCCAGAAGCAGAGAAGAAACGGGATCAGAAGGATATAAATGCCGTATCCGATCTGATAAACGGAGGCAGCTCCGGAGAGGACAGCGGGGGAAACGTGAACAGGGAGTGGCTTGACTCTCTTACGGATATTGATGTAAATAAGGGTCTTGAAAATTCGCTGAAGGATATAGAGATGTACAAGACCCTTCTGAATTCCTTTATCGCGTCGAACAGGCCGGAGACCTTTAAGAGGCAGCTTGAAGAGCATGATCTGGCGGCCTATCAGATATCGGTACACGCTCTGAAGAGCTCGGCCCGCTATATAGGTGCGGAGGAGCTTTCGGATCTTGCAAAACACTTTGAGGATCTCGCCCGTGACAGGAAGGAGGAAGAAATCCTTAATGAGAAGGAGGGACTGGAAACCCTTCTGGAGAAGGTTCTGAAAGAGATAGAAGCAGCTCTCGGGGAAGAAGAGAGAGAGGGTGAAAAAGAGAATGATGGGGATACGGACAGTGCAGAGCTTCTTTCAGCTGAAGAGCTGAAGGGACACTTGGAAAAGATCGGCTCGCTGCTTAAAAACATGGAAACCGATGAGGCAGAGGAGGCACTTGCTGAATTTATGGAGCTTCCGGGGGTTCCTCAGGGTATAAGGAAGGAAGCAAAGGAGGCACTCAGGCTTCTTCGTGACTTCGACTATGACGAGGCAGAGGAGCTCATTGAAAGCGCTTTACGAAGTGTGATATAATTATTAAAGGTGGTGTTTAGTTATGCAGAAATTACTTGCTTTAG
>CADCQV010000047.1 GCA_902803625.1 uncultured Lachnospiraceae bacterium | reverse complement strand
ACGAAATACCTGGGTCTCCTTTTTGACTCCATATAGGTCCTCCCTATGTATTCCCCGAGTATACCGAGGGATAAGAGCTGCACTCCGCCAAGAAGCCAGATACTTATGGTCAGGGTAGACCAGCCGGGAACGGTAACACCCCTGATATGGTCGACTATCGTCAGTGCCATCATTACAAGCGACACGATGAAGCTTATTATCCCGAACATAAAGACCAGTCTTAATGGCTGTATGGAAAAGGAGGTGATGCCGTCAAGCGCAAGGGTCAGCATTTTCTTCAGGGTGTATTTGGAGCTGCCGGCTTCCCTTTTCTTTACGTGGAAATAAACCGAATCACTCTTAAAGCCTATATCCGGAACCAGTCCCCTTATAAAGAGATTATGCTCCTTATATTCCGACAGAGCCTTGACCGCCCGCTTTGACATAAGCCTGTAATCCGCACTCTGTGGGATTATCCGGACTCCGAGAGCCTTCATAAGACTGTAGTAGAGGGTTGCCGTGGTCTTCTTAAAGAAGCTGTCCGTATCCCTGGAATCACGGATACCGTAAACTATGTCAGCTCCCTCTCTGTATTTTTTCAGGAATTCCGGAAGAGCGGCTATATCCTGCTGCAGATCCGCATCTATTGTGACCATACAGTCGGCGCCCGCTTTTAAGGCCCTCTCCATTCCGGCAAAGATGGCAGTCTGGTGGCCGTAATTCTTTGCAAGCTTAAGCCCCGTAAAATATGGATCCTCATCGTGAAGTGAAGCTATGATGTCCCATGTCCCGTCCCCGGAGCCGTCATCCACAAAGAGAATGCGGCTTTCCTTCGAAACCGGTCCGGAAGGATCCTCGATAAGAGAGTGCAGGACTTCCAGTACCTTCTCCGCACTGCCGCGCAGCACCTCTTCTTCATTATAGCAGGGTAAGATGATATAAAGCTTACAGGACATGGTTCGTTCTCCTTACCCCTCTTTCCTAAGGACAGGATCCGTAAGGCTGAGATACAGATACCTCGCCGCATAGAGATAGGCAAAAAGATACATAAGGCTCATCAGCTGGTAGCTTATCAGATTGTCGCCCATATGGAAGAGATAGCTACCGTAAGTAAAGATAGGGCAGATATTCATGATGACCGCCGCAGGAGCGAGACGCACATCTATTGCAAGGGTGTACATGCTAAGGATCAGGATCGCAAGATAATCATACCTCTCATGCATGGCCGGCAGGAACATAACACAGGTCATAACAAGATAACCCGCAGCCGCAAACATAAGCTTCTGATCAAGCCGCTCCCTCTTTGACTTAAAGAAGCAGGCAGCGATCACAAGAACCGCCAGTGTGATCATAAGAGCAGGAACCGTCATAGCCTCATAGCTGTCTATCCCAAGAACATAGATATTCGGAAAGCCCACAGTCATCTTCCCTACGTCGGGCTGCTTGAAATATACGAGATAGGTGCTCGCAAGTGAGCGGCCGCAGATAAGTGCCGGGATCCCGGCCACAAGGTAGAGCCCGGGAAACCACAGAAACTTAAGTATACTGAATTCGTGGTAACAGATATACATCACAATAAGGAAGGGCACAAAAAACAGGGTCTGCAGCTTAAAGATAAACGCGATGGCAAAAAAGACAAATGCAGGATCGTACTTCTTCTTAAAAAAGTAATAAAGGCCTATGAAGATAAAGGCGGTATAAAAGCCGTCGCACTGCTTCCAGAGTGACCCGTTCAGCATTGCCATAGGGAGATAGAGCATCATTGCCGCAGCAAAGGCAGCCCTCTTCTTATTCCCTCCCGTCAGGTGGTTTAAGATCCTGAACATAAAGAGAGCCCCGAGATACTCTCCGAAAATGGATACTGCGGAGATCCAGATACCCTCGTCAAAAACAGGGATAACGGAAATGGCCGCAAGGATAAGATTATAGGGCACAAAGTAATCCCCGATACTGCGGCCTAAACCCTTTACCACACCGAGCTCCCGGTAATAATTCACCCAGACTCTGAGGAAGCCCTGAAAGTCGCCGGAAATATAGTCCCCGTTAAACTTAAAGGTAGTAAGCTTATAGCGGATCACCAGTGAAAAAAGAATAAGAAGCGCTATGGCGATCTCATATATGTACTTTTCTATTATCCCCACCAGAAACCTGTCCAGGGGATTTAAATGCCTGTTTTCCATTTAAAATTCATGCAGCTCCTGCAAAGACTTCACCGGTGAATTTCCCGAGCGCTTTATCTCTCTTATACCCTCCGCCGCGGCACGGGCTGCAGCTATGGTGGTGACATAGGGGATTCGGGCTTTGATAGCATCCTTTCTTAAATAGCTGTCATCATGAATATTATATTTCCCGACAGGTGAATTGATGATGAGGTCAAGCTTTCCGTTAATGATAAGATCCCTCACGTCAGGTCTGCCTTCGTAGTTCTTATTTACGTGTTCTACGGGGATGCCTGCCTCGTCTATTCTTCTGCAGGTTTCACCGGTAGCATAAATCTTAAAGCCGTTCTCATGGAAAAGCCTTGCAATCTCAGCGGCCTCCGGCTTGTCCTCGTCATTGACCGAGATGAGAACGCTTCCCTCCAGGGGAAGTCCTGCCTTTGCGGCCTCGGCAGCCTTGAAGAAGGCCTCTCCGGGAGTATCCGCAAGCCCCAGAACCTCGCCTGTGGAACGCATTTCAGGCCCAAGCACTGGATCCACCTCGGGGAACATATTGAAGGGGAATACCGCTTCCTTCACCCCGAAATAGGGAATGGTCTTCTGCTTTAGCCCGGGAACCGGCGACTTCCTTCCGGTTAAATCCCCGGTAATTATATCTATGGCTATCGGAACCATACTTATGGCACAAACCTTTGATACCAGAGGCACAGTCCGGGATGCCCTGGGATTTGCTTCCAGCACATAAACCCTTCCGTCCTCTATGGCATACTGCATATTCATAAGTCCGACAACGTTCATTTCAGTCGCGATCTTCTTCGTGTACTCCCTTATGGTATTCAGCGCTTCCTCCGGTATATGCTTTGAAGGAATGATGCAGGCGCTGTCACCGGAATGGATACCCGCGAGCTCGATATGCTCCATTACCGCAGGAACAAAGGCGTCCTTCCCGTCGCTTATGGCATCCGCCTCACATTCGAGGGCGTTGTGGAGGAACCTGTCAATAAGTATCGGGCGGTCGGGGGTAACTCCCACAGCAGCATTCATATAATCCCGCATGCTGTCATCATCACGGACTATCTCCATTCCCCTGCCCCCGAGAACATAGGAGGGACGCACCATTACGGGGTAGCCTATCCTGTGTGCGAGCTCCAGTGCCTCCGGAACCGTGGTTGCCATTCCGGACTCGGGCATAGGGATCCCCAGCTTATCCATAACAGATCGGAACTGATCCCTGTCCTCCGCAAGGTCAATAACCTTAGGCGAGGTACCGAGTATCCTCACGCCGTACTTTTCAAGCTCCGCAGCGAGGTTTAGCGGGGTCTGTCCTCCGAACTGGGCGATCACGCCGACAGGCTTTTCCTTATTGTAGATACTCAGCACATCCTCAAGGGTAAGTGGCTCGAAGTAGAGCTTATCGCTGGTATCGTAGTCCGTGGACACGGTCTCCGGATTACAGTTTACAATTATGGTTTCAAAGCCCAGCTTCTTAAGTGACTTTGCGGCGTGGACACAGCAGTAGTCAAATTCTATGCCCTGTCCTATCCTGTTGGGGCCGCCGCCTAATATCATAACCTTCTTTTTGTCAGCCGCAGGATTTTCAAGATCACTGTCAAGGGAATAGCTGGAATAGTAGTAGGCAGAATCCTCCGTTCCGCTTACGTGAACCTTGTCCCACTTTTCCCGGCAGCCGGCATTTTCCCTGGCTTCACGGACGGCCTCCTCGGAAATATTCAGTATCTCCGCTAAGTATCTGTCGGCAAAGCCGTCCTTCTTTGCCTTTATAAGAGCCTCGTCTGATGGCACCTTTCCGTAGAAATCACGGACAAGGGCTTCCTCCTCCTCCACCAGCTCCTTCATCTCATTTATAAAGTATTCCTTTACGGAAGTGATATCAAAGATCTCCTTAACCGCTGCACCCTTCCGCAGAGCCTCATACATTATGAAATGCCGCTCCGATGAAGCACTGCGCAGAAGGGCAAGAAGCTCCTCCTTTGACTTCTCCGCGTAATCCTTTACATGACCCGGACCGTAGCGTCCCTTTTCAAGGGAACGTACAGCCTTCTGGAAGGCCTCCTTATAGTTCTTTCCGATACTCATGACCTCGCCCACGGCTCTCATCTGGGTACCGAGCTTATCCTCGACTCCCTTGAACTTCTCAAAAGCCCAGCGTGCAAACTTAACTACCACGTAATCCCCGTCAGGCTTATATTTATCAAGGGTACCGTACTTTCCGCAGGGAAGCTCGTCAAGGGTAAGTCCCGCTGCCAGCTTTGCGGACACGAGAGCAATGGGGAAGCCCGTAGCCTTGCTTGCAAGGGCAGATGAACGTGAGGTTCTGGGATTGATCTCTATAACGATGATACGGCCGCTCTTCGGATCATGGGCAAACTGCACATTTGTACCGCCGATGACACCGATATGCTCCACTATGGAATATGCCTGTTTCTGAAGCTCCTGCTGCAGATCCTCTGCAATCGTGAGCATCGGCGCGGTGCAGAAGGAGTCGCCTGTATGAACTCCCACGGCGTCCACGTTCTCTATGAAGCAGACCGTGATCATATTATTTTTGCTGTCCCGGACCACCTCCAGCTCCAGCTCCTCCCAGCCGAGTATCGATTCCTCCACGAGAACCTGGTGAATAAGAGAAGCCTGCAGACCTCTCTCGCAGACAACCTTCAATTCGTCCTTATTGTATACAAAGCCTCCTCCTGCGCCTCCCATGGTGTAGGCGGGACGGAGCACCACCGGATAACCCAGCTCGTCCGCGGTCTCAAGTGCTTCATCAACGCTGTAGCAAGCCTTTGAACGGGCCATCTCTATTCCCAGCTCGTTCATGGTCTTCTTAAATTCCGTCCTGTCCTCTCCACGCTCAATGGCATCCACCTGGACACCTATTACTTTGACACCGTATTTCTCCAGAACCCCTTTTTTGTAAAGCTCAGAGCAGAGATTAAGCCCCGACTGCCCGCCGAGATTCGGAAGCAGCGCATCCGGCCTTTCCTTTTCGATTATCTTCTCCACCCGTTCGGCATTCAAAGGCTCTATGTAGGTTTCATCCGCCATTTCCGGATCCGTCATTATGGTGGCGGGATTCGAATTCACAAGGACCACTTCATACCCTAAGCTCCGGAGAGCCTTGCAGGCCTGGGTTCCCGAATAGTCAAATTCGCAGGCCTGGCCTATCACAATAGGACCCGAGCCTATTATCATTACCTTTTTGATATCATTTCTGCGTGGCATTTATTGATGTTCCTTTCAATTATTAATAATACTGTCATCCTGAGCGCAGCGAAGGATCTTTCCTTCCGCTGGGAAGATTCTTCGGGCTACGCCCTCAGAATGACACCTCACAGCCATTCCGGTACGAGCTGGTTCTCCATGATCTGCTCGTAGGTCTGTCTCTTTATCAGAAGGGCGTGGCGGCCGTCCTTCACAAGCACCGCTGCGGGGATGGGGCAGTTATTGTAGTTTGAAGCCATGGTATAGCCGTAGGCTCCCGTAGAATAAACCGCCACTATGTCTCCGGCCTCCGTGCTCTCCGGGATCAAAAGATCACGGATTATTATATCACCGGATTCACAACACTTTCCACAGATCGTAACCTTGTCCGTACAGGGCTCCTCAGCCTTATTTGCTATGATCCCGGTGTAAACCGCATCATAGAGGGGAACACGGATATTGTCTCCCATTCCCCCGTCTATGGACACGTACTTCCTTACGTCCTTTATCTCCTTTATCTGGCCCACGGTATAGAGGGTGATCCCGGCTTCCGCCACGATGCTCCGTCCGGGCTCTATGGAAACCTTCGGCCTCTCCATTCCCATATCCTTCGACCACTCTATGATCCTCTCCATCATCGGATCAAGGAAGAAGGAGTAAGGCTTCCTCTCTTCATCGGTGTATGTCACTCCGAAGCCTCCGCCCAGATTGAATTCCATAATATCCTCTCCGAGCCTTCTCTTTACCTCAGTTGCCGTGGTGAGCATCACCTCCAGGGACTCCATAAATTCCTTTGTGGTAAAGAGCTGGGAACCTATGTGCATATGCAGTCCCTGAAAATCCGTATAAGGCGAATCAATAACGTTCTTTATAAGCGGATATAGTACATCATCCTCCATTGGGATACCGAATTTTGAGTCCAGCTTTCCGGTGATGATGTAGTCATGGGTAGATGCCGCAACCCCCGGGGTTATGCGGACAACCACCTTTACCTTTTTATCATACTTTTCGCAGGCTTCCTCTATAAGGGGGAGCTCCTTCGTTCCGTCAAGGATAAAGCGCCGGACACCGTACTTAACCGCCATATCTATTTCCGAAGGCAGCTTATTATTCCCGTTGAATTCGATCCTGTCAGCCGGGAAATCAACGGACATTGCGACTGCAAGCTCGCCGCCGCTGACCACATCTATGGAAAATCCGCTTTTTTCGAGAAGCTTATACATTCCCCTGCTGCAGAAGGCCTTTGAAGCATAGGCCACGCGGCAGTTCCCGTACTTTTCGATAAAGTCCTTCTTTAATTCCGCGAAACGGCTTTCAATGTCGCTTTCCGAAAAAACATAAAGGGGTGTACCGTACTCTTTTGCAAGAGCCGTGGTGTCACATCCGTCGAAATAAAGCTTTCCGTTTTTTATTTCCCTTATCATATAATACTGCTCCTTTCCCGTTTCCCCTCGTAAACCCCCGGTGATACGATTATCCTACCTGTCATCCTGAGCGCAGCGAAGGATCTTTCCTTCCGGTGGGAAGATTCTTCGGGCTTCGCCCTCAGAATGACATAGCCGTTGCGGCGCCAGCGAAGGATCTTACCCCACACCCTCCGCCGCCGAGATCACGGCTTCTTCCAGTGCCTTCACCTTATCCGCTGATATCTTCCCGTCACTCCGGTCAAAGGTATAAAAATAAAACTTGATCTTCGGCTCTGTTCCTGAAGGCCTCATAGCAAACCAGGAGCCGTCGCCCATATAGAAAATAAGCACATTAGATGGCGGTATGTCCTCATAGCCCTTTATATAATCCCTGACATCCCGTACCTCAAATCCTCCAAAGGCTGCCGGCGAATTTCCCCGGAAGTGATCCATGATCCTCCCGATCCTCTCCTGTCCTTCCTTTCCCTTCAGTACAAAGGACTTCTGCCTCTCGGCGAAGAAGCCGTACTCCTCATAAACCCTCTGAAGCTTCTCATAAAGCGTGAGCCCCTGCTTCTTATAAAAGGCCGCCATTTCCGCAATCAGCATTCCGGCAGCGATACCGTCCTTATCCCTGACCTTTTCTCCCGGGGCGCAGCCAATACTTTCTTCATAGCCGAAGAAATACTTATACCCCTTTGCCTCTGTTTCCGGAATCCTTCCGCAGATATTCTTGAAGCCGGTCAATGCTTCAAACACGGTTATCCCGTATGCTTCACAGATGGTCTTCCCGAAGTCTCCCGTAACGATCGACTTTATCATTGCATATTTCCCGGGAAGCTCTCCGGATGCCTTTCCGCTCTCTGCGAGATAATTGATAAGAAGGGCTCCGGTCTGGTTGCCGTTTAAGAACTGATATCTGCCATCTCCATCCCTGACCTCTATAGCCATACGGTCGGCATCCGGATCAGTGGCTATAAGTACCTCCGCGTCAAGATCATTTCCATACTTTTCAGCGAGACCAAAGGCCGCCGGCTCTTCGGGATTTGGAAAGGGAACTGTGGTAAACTCAGGATCCGGATCCTCCTGCTCATGCACAAGACGGAAATTTTCAAAGCCCCTTTCCTTCATTATACGGGAAAGAGGGATACTGCCTGCACCGTTTAGGGGAGTGTAGATAACGGAAACCGATTTGTCAAGTGAGCTATCCTCTCTCCGGGAAAGGGACTTCACGTAGTCCAGATATTTTCTGTCCATGTCCTCGCCAAGAGTAACGAGGAGGCCCTGTTTCTCCGCATCATCCGGCTCAAGCGTCTTAATATCGTCAAAGAAGCCGTACTTTTGGATCTCCCTCAAGATCCCGTCCGAAACCTTTCCGGAGATCTGCGCGCCGTCCTCCCAGTAAACCTTGTAGCCGTTATACTCCTTGGGATTGTGGCTTGCGGTCATATTGACTCCTGATACCGCGTTTAGCTCCCTTATTGCAAAGGATAGCTCCGGGGTCGGGCGTAAGGAAGGGAAAATATAGACCTTTATTCCCATGGCGGTAAGGATACCGGCCGCCAGATAGGAAAACTCCTTTGAGTGATAGCGGCAGTCATAGGCAAACACCACTCCGCGCGATATGTCGAGACCTGACTTTAATATATAGTCGCCGATCCCCTTTGTGGCACGGGAAACCGTGAGATCGTTCATCCTGTTGCTGCCGGCCCCGCAGATGCCGCGAAGACCCGCCGTTCCAAAGACAATCTCCTGATAAAACCTGTCGGTGATCTCCGCCTCATCATCCTTAATAGAAAGAAGGTCATCCCTAAGCGGACTCCCCTCGGCAAGGTTCTTTATCCAGTATTCGTAGTTTTCTTTTATGTTCATCTTGTTTCCTGATTTCTGATTTCATTCCGAGTGAAGGATCTTTCCTTCCGGTGGGAAGATTCTTCGGGCTCCGCCCTCAGAATGACAGGTTGTTACAGTCCACTGGACATTTTTCCATCCTGAGCGCCCTTCCTGTCATCCTGAGCGAAGCGAAGGATCTGAGCGCCCTTCCTGTCATCCTGAGCGAAGCGAAGGATCTTTCCTTCCGGTGGGAAGATTCTTCGGGCTCCGCCCTCAGAATGACAGGGGGAGGGCTCCGCCCTCAGAATGACATCGGTATATTCATTTTCCAGCTCTCCTTACTTTCCCTGAGAAGCCTTGTCTCTCCGTCACGGAGCCAGATCTCAGGCAGGTTCCTGGAAAGAAAGGCAAGAGGCCCCTCCGTCACGGAGTATGCGCCGCACCTTCCGAAGCACAGAATATCTCCTAAAATAAGCTCCGGAAGCTCAATATCCCGGATCAGCACATCTGCTGTGGTGCAGAGGCTTCCGCATATACAATAATGCCTTCCGCCCGGCAGGTTTCCCGTCCCTGTGTCCTTATTATCCCCGCGGCCTTCAGTACTCCATATCTCTTCACCGTCACGGAAAAGTGAGACAGGAGGAACCTTCATCGCCATATTCTGGCCGTGGTATTTCAGCTGATGCACTCCCCCGTCGCAGATCACATAATTTACGCCTCCGTTAAGCTTAATGTCCATAACGGAGGTAAAATAAGCACCGGAGGGTGCCGCCATAAAACGACCCATCTCGAGACCGGTTCTGTACCTCCTTCCGAATTCCCTGATGGGCTCCGATACGAGCTTTATCAATTCTCTGTCCTTTTCTTCATAAGGACCTTCATAGTACTCTGAAGAAAGCCCCGGACCGTACTCCACAAGATCCGGGACAAAGGAAGCCCTTTTCTCGGCTTCTTCCAGCAGGGAAGTCAGATTTTTCAAATCCTTTTCAATCTGCTTCAGCCTCGACTTTGCGGTTCCGGAATAATAATGAATGCCTATGATATCGATGTCATGCCGCTCTCTCTCCGAAAGAATGTCCAGAATATCCTCCTCTGACATCCCGAACTGATTGCCGGAGGACAGCCTGAGGATCACCTTTGCCCTTTTAGCGGAGCTTTTCCCCTCCGCTGCTATCAGAGCAAAGTGCCGCCTGCTCTCTGCCGTAAGGATCGCAGCAGCGTATTCAAAGGCTTCATGGATATCGCTTTCTTCCTTCATCACACCGGAATAAAGTATCCTGTCACCGGGAACCCCAGAAGCCCTGCAAAGAGAAAGCTCTCCGGGACTGCAGACCTCCACATATCTGATGGTATCCCTGTCCGGAAGCGCAGAAAGAAGAAAAGGGTTCGCCTTTACGGAAAAGGTCAGATCCTTATCCGGAAAGACACTCTTTAAAAAAAAGATCCTCTCCCTGAATTCAGATGCATCAAAGAGATAATACGGAGTATTCAAGACTTATCCTTCCCCTGCGAGTCTTTCTATCAGTTCCTCGAGAGCATCCAGGGAATTGAAGTTTTCCGCGGTAAGATCCTTTGGAGAAACCTCGATATCAAATTCATCATCCAGTTCTGCCACTATCTGGACAATATCAAAGGATTCAAGGATATTACCGCTCACAAGCTCGGTCTCATTTTCAAAATCAATATCCGGTCTTACCTCAGTAAGGATTTCCAGAAGCTTTTCCCTCAACACTTCCACCTCCTTTATACTAATATATCTACTCGTTACCCTAAGCGAAGGATCTTCTCATCCCTTATTGTCATCCTGAGCGCAGCGAAGGATCTTCTCCTCCTGTGGGAAGATTCTTCGGGCTTCGCCCTCAGAATGACAGGGGGTCACTTCGCCCTCAGAATGACAGGGGCCGCACAGGCCGCTCCGCCCAAATCGCTCTTAGTGTATCATACTTTTCAACGTATTAAAATCTGTTTTTCCGTTAGGAAGGAGCGGCAGGGCATCCATGCTCTTTATCTTCCTCGGGACCATAAAGCCCGGGAGCTTTTCCCTCAGGGACAGTGAAAGCGTCCGCATGTCGATTTCCCCTTCGTAAAACAGCCAAAGATTTTCCTTCTCCGGATCATAAAGAGCCGCGCTCCGCTCTATTCCCGAAGCTGCTGCTGCGCTTTCTATTTCGTCAAGCTCCACCCTGTGGCCCATATGCTTTATCTGCCGGTCCTTCCTGCCGTGGAACAAAAGAAGCCCGTCCTCACGGAAAACCCCTATGTCGCCGGTTCTGTAGATCCTCTCATCAAAGGCCTTTTCCAGAGGATTAGAGGTGAATGCTGCTGCCGTTCTATCGGGATCATTAATGTACCCCAGAGTCACTCCGGCTCCCGCGACCGCGATCTCTCCCTCTTCCCCCTTACCAACCGGACCGTCATCTTCAGAAATAAGGAAGACTCTGTAATCCGGATAGGGAACGCCGATCGGGATGATCTCATCCTCCGTAACCGTATGGTCGACCTTATAATAAGTGCAGCTCGCCGTGGTCTCCGTAGGTCCGTACTGATTTACAAACACAGCATCCGGCAGCTCCTCCTGCCATTTTCTAAGGACCGCCCCGCTCATCACACTGCCGGAAAAGCAGATCTTCCGTAAGTATTCAGGCTTCTTGTCCTTAAAGGCTTTGAGCTTCGTAAGTATCGATATGGCAGAGGTACTCCAGCCCACGCAGCTTACCCTTCTTTCATTCAGGAAATCGAAAAGCACATCAGGCTGCATGAAAAATTCCTTCGGCACCAGCACATCTTGCGCTCCGGTAAAGAGCGGCACATAAATATCCCTTATGGCCGCGATATAGTCAAGAGGCGACTGAGCCGCCATCACATCACCCGGATCGATCCCCATAACCCCTGTGTAACCCTCAATGTAATTCAGGAGGGAAAGATGCGATGTGATAACTCCCTTGGGGTCCCCGCCGGAGCCGGAGGTAAAGATCACATAGAGAGGGTCACTCATCAGAATGTCCTTCCTCTTTTCATCAAGGAGAGCGCGGTCTATCCTTTCATTAAAGATATCGGGAAGCATAGCTTCATCTATGATAAATGAAGGTTTAAGCCGCTTTAATATCTTTTCCCGTCTCTCATCCGGGATATCCAGCCCTACCGGAGCATAGGCGTGCCCCGAATAGACCACGCCTAAAAATACGACTATGGTATCTACGCTTCTTTTTAACATAACCGCCACAGGACCCTCGCCGGTATTATTTTTCAGAAGATAGGTCCCGACGGCTCTCGCCTTCAGAAGCACCTCCTCAAAGCTTATGCTCTTTTCCTGATCGGAGTAAGCTGTCTTTACCGTAAACTTCCCTGCCGCATCCTCCAGAAGATCAAGTACATTTTTTATATTTTTACCGTTAAAACTTTGCATATATCATCCCCGCTGCATCATATCCGCTGCCATAGGCACCGAAAACAACTATACTCATAATGATAACATACCAGGCCGCCCAGCGGACAGGCTTCGGAAGTGCTTTGAATTTCCTGTCAAAGGGAACATTCTTTTCCTTAAGCACATTAAAGAGCATTATCAGAAGAAATGCAACAATGACAGTCAGGTAATCATGATAATCCATACCGTATTCCCCGAGGCCGCTTAAGAGGGCATCCGTATCAAAGTCAGTAAAGATAAGGGTGAACATCTTTATTCCCTGTGACATGGCTTCCGCCCTGAAAAACATTTCCCCGAAGATCACTATGAAGAAAAGCTTTACGGAGCGGAATATCCTTACCGGAAGTGAAGTCTCATCCATTTTAAGCCTTGATAAAAGGGAAAGAAAAGGTTTTTCCAGAAGATTCTCCGAAAAGATAAGCACAAAGTAGTATAGACCGTAGAAAATATAGGTCCACTTCGGACCATGCCAGATCCCGTTCATTATCCATACGCAGAATATAGCGATGGTAGGGCCGGTCAGACGGCTAACCTCCATACCGAAGCGGTCCTTCATTTTTTTGGAAAGCTTCATCACACCCTTACTCACGGACACGGGATAGAAGATATAGTCCCGGAAAAAGGTCCCGAGGGTAATATGCCACCTATGCCAGAAGTCGGAAGCGTTCTTTGCAAAGAAGGGCTGACGGAAATTTTCCTTTAAGTTCACCCCGAAGATCCTCGCAGCCCCGATCACTATGTCAATGGAGCCCGAAAAATCCATATATTCCTGCACGGTGAAGATAATGGCAGCATACAATGCGATGCTCCCCTTCATCTCGTCAAGTCCGTACACTATATCCACGGCGGGGGAGAGATGATCTGCGATCAGAAGCTTCTTAAAAAGCCCGAGAAGTATCCTCTGATAACCCGCCGTCAGATTCTCATATGTCACCGGTATCCCCTTAAACAGGGTATCCTTTATATCTGAAAATCTGGTGATGGGGCCCTCGATCAATGTGGGGAAAAATCCCATATAAAGAGCAACCTTTGAATATCTCTTTTCAGCAGCAGTCTTTTCCCAGTACACATCTGAAAGGTAGGATACAGCTTCCAGGGTAAAGTAGGAAATACCCACGGGGGCGATGATATTCAACATCCGCCATTCAGGACAGGGAATATGTAAAAGCTGTATAAGCCGGACTACGCCCGAGCCCGTAAAATCAAGGTATTTCAGGATAAAAAGGACAAAAATAAGCATGAGGATCCCTTTGGTGAGTATCCCCTTCTTTTTTGCGTTTTTTTCCTTCCGTTTCAACGAAGGATCTTCGCTGATCTTTTGTATCGAAAGGGCTGTTTTCCATGTGAAAACGGTTTCAACCAGATGTATTATGAAGAGCCATCCGCTTATGGAGATAAAGAAGAACCAGCTTGAAAAAAGGAGCACGAGATAACGCTTTTCTCCCTTTACGATGGTATAAAGAAGGATAACCACCGGCAGGAAAAGAGCAAAAAACATCCAGGTCGAATAAACCGGATCCCACCATAATCTTATACATTCGAAAAAAAGATCAATACTCACGGATACAGTCCATACTCCTTGATATCTTTTTCCCAGCCGTTGTACTTTGGATCCCCTCTGTGATCGGTCAGATCGAAATTATCCTTGAGATACTTTCCGAAAAACGCTGTGGTCTTTTTCGAGCCCTCAAAGGACATATGGTTTCCGCCGTCCATGGTATCTGTTTCCCAGTCAATGCCCATATCCTCAAGGTGCATATTCAGATCCACAAAGTCAAGACCGTACTTTTCGGCATATTCAGTCAAAGCCTCATTTTTTGAATAGGTCCAGTTCTTCGCATTTGGTGCGGCGGTCAGAACCAGGGGAACATTCTTCTCTTCGCAGAACTTCCGTATTTCCGCCAGATATTTCTTACTCTCCTCATTGATCCCGACAGGATCACCCACACTCATATAATCCTCAGGCCCGGTATAAGGCACGGCCTCATTTGTTTCCACAAAGCCCCTGAGAGCGTGCTCTGTACGTAAGGGTACGCTGTCATCAAATATAAATTTCGGCACATAGGCTTTATATATTGTGTGATAGTGGAATATGGGAAAGATATCCTCGATAAGATTCGTCGGAAGCGCGTATCCGTCCTTATGCGTATAGGCATCTGAAAAGATAGTGTCCGCTTCAAGGACTATCACCGATGGTGTCTGGGAATCATATGAAGCCTTTATGAGCTCCAGGGCATCACACAGTCTCAGGGCGCTCTCACTCATGCAGTATGAGGAAATGCCGTTTTCCTTAAAAAGCTGCTGCGGGGAAAAGGTCCTGTATACCTCGCTGTTTCCCGCAAAGATCACATCAATGGTATTCGGTATCTCCTCCTCAAAGGAATCCAGCTTCTGTGTGACCTGAACAATATTATAGACCTCGCCGAAGTCAGGCTTTACAAGCATTGATGAAACAGCGAATATTACAAGGAGGATCCCCAGAAAAAGAAGTCCGTCTATAGTGTTTTTTGTGATCCGGCTTTTGTTCATGGCACAAACATCAAAACTCCCTGCCTTTAAGCAGAAGGCATGATTTCGTTATCTGCAACCCGTTGATTGTACCATAAGAAGAAAGCTAATGAACGAAAATACAGAAAATCTTAAGGAACGGACTTTTCAGCTTTTCACACGCTCGAGGAGCACGGCGACTTCGACATTTGCAGTGTTTGGGAACATATCCACCGCAGCGGCCTTAATGACCCTGTAGAGCGCGCCCTGAAGGGAAAGCAGGTCACGCTCAAGGCTTGTTATCTTGCAGGAAATATAAATGATATGTCTGCATCCGTAGTCAATGATCTTTGAAAGAGCTTTCGGAGCACAGCCGTCCCTCGGGGGATCAAGAATAATGATATCCGGCTTTTCCTCGATACGGTCAAGCTCCTTCAGTACATCCCCCGCTATGAATTCGGTATTATCAAGGTGATTTGCGGCTGCATTCTCCCTTGCCGCCTCTACTGCCTCCGAAACTATCTCGATACCGATAACCTTATCCGCGGCCTTTGACATTATCTGTCCTATGGTTCCGGTGCCGCTGTATAGGTCAAATATCACCGGTACCTTTTCCCCGTTCATCACCGACAGGGCGTACTCCCGGGCCTTTGAATAAAGAAGCTCGGCACCCATTGTATTGGTCTGGAAAAAGGAAAAGGGTGTTATCCTGAAGCTTAAGCCCAGTATCTCATCATAGAAATAATCCCTGCCGTAAAGAACCGTAATATCGCTTCCCTGCACATTATCCGCAGGGTTGTCGTTACGCAGATGAAGTATGCCCGCAAACTTCCCTGACAGCTCACCAGCTGTCATCCTGAGCGACAGCGAAGGATCTTCCCCCCGGTTTTCCAGTGACAGCAGCATTTTTGCATACTCTCCCATATCAAAGTCAAGCTGCGTGGTGGTCTCGATCAAAAGAAGAATCTCCCCGCTCTTCCTTCCTTTTCTGATCACAAGGTGTCGAAGGAAGCCCTCTTCCGTATGCTTTCTGTAAAACGGAATGTTTTCCGAGCTGAAAAAATCCAGGGTCTTTCTGATGATAAGCCGGTAATCCCCGTCAACAATGCGGCAGCCGTCAACAGTAACCACATCATTAAAACGCCCTGCCCTGTGCATACCGAGGGTAAGCGGACCGTCGAGAAATTCATTACCGAAGGAAAACTCCATCTTGTTCCTGTATTCCTCATCCGATGGGGAAGGGATCAGCCCTTCGTAATCATAGTCCCCGTTTATGGCGCGGTCCAATATGGTCTTTACCTGGGTATTCTTTAATCTGAGCTCTGCTTCGTAGGGAAGGTTCTGATAGCTGCAGCCCCCGCAGATCCCAAAATGGGGACAGGGGCTCACCCTTTCGTCAGGAGCATGTTCCAATACCTCCATAAGCCTTCCCTCGTAGCGGCCGTTCTTCACTTTTGTAAGCATAAAAGAAACCGTCTGCCCCGGAAGGACGCCCTTTACCGTCACGTCCCCTTCATCTGTGCAGACGATTCCCTTATTCGGGAACTTAAGCTCTCTTACGGTTCCCGTGTATATTTCTTTTTTCTTCATAAAAATAGATTCTTCGCTTCGCTCAGAATGACAGCGTCATCAGGGTGACAGCGTCGTCAAAATGATCTTTCTACTCATCCTTCTTCGCGGGCTTTGCTTCCTCTTCCTCATCATCAAAGAAATCATCATCAAACCTGTCATCATAGTCATCATCATAGTCTTCCAGATAATCAGGTGTGAAATAACGGTATACCGCATAGGAAATAGCTGCAACCGCTGCGATCACTCCGATAATCGCCAATGCCCAGAGAATGGGATCTCTTTTTGTTTCTCTCATTTTTACCTCCTCCTCCTTGTTTATCAGTTCGTTAACATTATGCCTTACACTTCTCAGATTCTGCCGAAGGCCGTCAACCGCATCTTCGAGCCTTGTCAGATCAACATTGTCCATACCCCTGCCCTCCTTATATTTGTACTTTTGGTGTTTGTACCATTATATCCCCAAGACATACACCCGTCAAAGGGTAGTTTGAAGGTATTCCTCGATGCTTTTCCCGGTGATGTCCTTCATATCGGAATCCACCATCATATGCACCAGCTCCCTGAAGCTGGTCTGTCTTTTCCACCCGAGCTCCTTCTCCGCCCTGGAGGGATCTCCCCAGAGAAGCTCCACCTCAGCGGGTCTGAAGTACTTCGGATTTACCTCCACATAGATCCTGCCTGTATTCCTGTCGTATCCCTTCTCATTGACTCCGGTGCCCCTCCACTCGAGATCGATACCGACCTCCTTAAAGGCAAGCTCGGCAAATTCACGTACCGAATGGGTCTCCCCGGAAGCAAGCACATAGTCTCCCGGCTTATCCTGCTGGAGGATCCGCCACATCCCCTCCACGTAGTCCCCGGAAAAGCCCCAGTCACGCTTTGCATTCAGATTTCCTAAGGGAAGGGTATCCTGATCACCGTTAATGATCCTTGCCACGGCCTGGGTTATCTTCCTTGTCACAAAGGTCTCTCCGCGTCTCGGTGACTCGTGATTAAAGAGGATACCGTTGCAGGCGTAAAGACCGTACGCCTCCCTGTAATTCACGGTTATCCAGTAGGAATAGAGCTTCGCCGCACCGTAGGGACTCTTCGGATAGAAGGGTGTCTTCTCCGACTGCGGTGCCGTCTCCGGGATGCCCCCGAAAAGCTCCGATGTGGAAGCCTGGTAGAAACGGCATTTGACCCCGGTTTTCTTTATGGCGTCGAGGATACGTAAGGTTCCCACTCCGGTGGTCTCAGCAGTGTATTCCGGCACCTCGAAGGAAACTCCCACATGGGATTGGGCCGCGAGATTATATATCTCCGTCGGCTGGATCTGCTCTATCATCCGGTTCAGATTGCTGGAATCCGTCATATCACCATGATGCAGGAAGAAGGTCTTATCCTTCAATTCCTTATTGTAATACAGATGGTCTATGCGCTTCGTATTGATGCTGGACTGCCGGCGGATGATACCGTGAACCTCATATCCTTTTTCCAGCAGAAGGTCCGCAAGATACGAACCGTCCTGACCTGTAATACCTGTAATAAGTGCAACATTTCTCATATGTTCAAATCCTCCTTGCAGTCATTGGAGACATCCCCACTTCCTGTCATTCCGGTTCCACACAATGTCATTCCGGTTCCACACAGTGTCATTCCGGTTACACACAATGTCATTCCGGTTCCACACAATGTCATTCTGAGCGAAGCGAAGAATCTTTTCTTACCGGTATGAAATCCATCGCCGGCACTCAATATGCCCTTAGAGCAGTATAACACACAACGCTAATATTTGCAGACATGATGAAAATAGAGTACAATCATCCCGATACCATTAAAAATAAGAAGGAGTATGTGAAGTGCTGTTACGTTCGTCCCAGATCAGAAGAAGTGTGGTTCTGGTAATTGATATCATAAGCCTGCTGATCGCATTTTTTATATCCTTATACCTGAGATTTGAAGATCCTTTTTCAATTGAGATAATCGATCTCTACTTGTCCGCGCTGGTTGTTATCATTCTGATGTACGTGGTCATATTTGTATTTTATGATAATAACCGGCCTTCGGTGGTTCACCAGAGTCCTCTCGAGAATCTCACATCCGTTTTGAAAAACCATGTATCCCTTCTCGCAATGACAATGATCTATCTCTTCGCAGTGCAGCAGGGAAGCATCGTTTCACGTTATGTAATAGGACTGGTCTTTGCTATCTCCTTCGTGCTGGACTATATTTTCCGCATGATCTTCAGAGCTGTTCTTATTAACCACGCAAAAAACGGCGAAAAGATCAATAATGTCATGCTCGTCACCCTTTCCTTCCTGGCAAAGGATATTCTCGCAAAATTCGAGGAAAACCAGGGCTATCTTATGCGGATCTCCTGTATCACCATTCTTGACAAGGATATGGTGGGACGGAATATCAACGGGATCCCCGTAGTAGGAAATGAGGAGAATTATCTCCTTACCCACAGACAGAATGTCTATGATGAGGTCTTCATCAATATCCCCTACAGCTATGAGGTGAAGCTCAGAAAGATCATCACGGGCTTTGAACAGATGGGAGTAACGGTAAACCTGAATATCGAATTCAATCTGGATGCAAGAGAACGGAGAATAAGGGAATTTGCCGGATATCAGGTGGTGAGCTTTGCCGCTGCCATACATAACCCCGGCGCACTTTTCATCAAGCGCCTCTTTGATATCATCGGCAGCTTTGTGGGCCTTATTATCTGCGGTATTTCGCTCCTCATCTTCGGACCTGTTATAAAGCTCACAAGTCCCGGTCCCATATTCTTTGCCCAGACGAGGGTGGGAATAAACGGAAGGAGATTCAAGATCTATAAGCTCCGGACCATGTACGCCGACGCGGAAAAGAGAAAAGCAGAGCTGATGGAAAAAAATGAGATGAACGGCCTGATGTTCAAGATCAAGGACGACCCGCGGATAACCCCCGTCGGCAAATTCTTAAGGAAATCCAGCATTGACGAGCTGCCGCAGTTCTGGAACGTGCTGATGGGCGATATGAGCATGGTGGGAACAAGACCTCCGACGGAGGATGAATACGAGAAGTATGGAAATATCCATATGAGGCGTCTTTCCATAAGGCCCGGAATAACCGGCCTGTGGCAGGTTTCCGGGCGAAGTGAGATAAAGAATTTTGATGATGTAGTGAGACTGGATCTTTACTATATAGACAACTGGTCGCTGCTTCTGGACGCAAAGCTCATCCTGAAGACAGTCTTTGTAGTGATCTTCGGTAAAGGAGCGTCATAAGATTGTATTTAGTCATTGTATCTTTAATGTCCCTTTCACTTTGATATTTCCGAAAACCGCGGTGATCTTTGTTTTTCCTTTGCCCTTTACTGTTATTATTCCGTTCTCATCTACTTCGGCAACACTATTTTTGCTGCTTCTCCAGCTGTCAGGCTCTAAAAGAAGTGTATCATCGGATACAAAAGCATCATAGCCGTTTATCCTTCCGCTGTTCTCATCAGGCTTTATATCCTTAAAAACCAGCTTTGGCTTATTAATAACTGTAACCGTACAAGAGGACAGGGTAGCAGCATTCTTCCTGTCACCGGAGGCAAGGGCATTAACCCTTGTTTTTCCTTCCTTCTTTCCCTTCAGCACGCCTTTTTTTGATACAGACGCAGTTTTCTTATCATCCGTATTAAAGCCGGATATTCCCTCTATACCCTTGAACATAAGCTCCGGTATATTATTGATCTTCTGTCCTTTTAAGAGCACCGTACCGGCTGCTTTCCTTCTCTCCCTGTATTTATATGTGATCTTATCATAGGCTGTCGCGAGCTCGAAAGCTGCATTGTAGACACTTTGCGGATCGTCATAGTCTGCGTTAAGAGCCTTATCATACGTATCATTAAGCTTTTTAATAACCGAAGAGTTCGCGTCAAGACCATATTTCACGGGGTTTATGAGACAGGCTTCCTCCATCAGTGCGTCAAGATATGAATTCAGTTCTTCGTCCCGGAGAGCCGGCGTATTTCCCGGAGCATGCTTAATTGCATCCCCCGCCGCTTTCTCATAGGCATAGGCGATCTCCATAAGCTCCTTTTCGCCCCCGAATCTTCCGACCATGCTGAGTCCCATCGGAAGCAGGGTTCCGGCATCATCAGAGCTTGCAGCCCTGAAGCCCATAGGAATATTCATATCAGGGAGACCCAGAGAGGGCCCGAAAGCACGCTCATAAGGAGAGTTATTCCATGTATAATCACCTTGTTTCTGCTGCTTTGCTAAATCCGTATAATACAAATACATGACCGCATCAATATCCTTTTCCTTCATGATGTCGGAAAGCTTCTTTTGATATTTGCGGACCTCTTCCCATTCCTGCGGTCTCAGAAATCCGGTATTTTTGTCGGCAAAATAACCGTACTTTTCATATTCATCCTTTTCAAAATGATCAGCGAGATCATATCCGTACTTTTTTTGATCTTCTCCAAAAGAAGCAAAGAAGCAGCCTATATCGTCTCCGCTGTTCAGAATATCCTTAAAGGTTTTTATCCCGCTTTTTTCTCCGAATTTACTCAAAAACAGATTGATGTCATATTCAGCATTATATTTATTATTAGAGTTATAGGGGATGTTCCATGCGCCAGCCTTGATAAGAAGCAGAAATTCATCACTGAACAGTTTTTCATCTGAAAGAGAAACAAATTCGGCTCCGGCCTTTCTTAATACTGCTCTTGCCTGTCTTGCAAGTATTTCAGTTTCTGCCGGAAGCTTCTCATCACCGGCAAAATCCGACTCATTATATACGTCTTTGTCCGTATGATACATTTCGTGGTAATATTCATTGACCTTATTACAGCTTGGCGTATGATAATCAAAAGATGAGGTGAGAAAAGCGATCCTCTTCCCCTTAAGTGAGTCAGGTGAGAGCTCCTTCGTATAGCCGCTGCCACGCAGTCCGTCGGCGTCAGCTTCCACAGTAAAGTCATCATTTTCATCCGTTCCTGCCATGGCTTCAAGGACGATCGCCATGTCTTCGGCACTTCTGGCCATCGGTCCCGTTGTATCCCTTGTAACCGTAAGCGGTAGAACCCCGTCAATCGAGGTTAGACCCTTTGAGGGTCTTATTCCGAAAAGCCCGGACCAGGAGGACGGGTTTCTGATGGAACCTCCGGTATCGGTTCCGAGAGCGGCAGCTGCGAAATTTGATGCCGCGGCAGTGGCGGAGCCTCCGGAAGAACCCGCAGGGGAACGGGAAGGATCATAGGCATTATGGACATCACCGCCGAGGGTTGAATGGGAGTCGACTGCGCTGCAGGCAAATTCCGACATATTGGCTTTTGCAATTATCACTGCTCCGGCATCCTTCAGCTTTTTCACGACACCCGCATCTTCATCCGCAATAAGGTCGGCAAGAGCCACGGCACCGGCTGAAGTGGGCATTCCCGCCACGTTATAATTATCCTTGACAATAATGGGAATGCCATGGAGCTTTCCACGCACCCTGCCTCCGGCTCTTTCTGAATCAAGCTTCCTCGCATCAGACAGGGCATTATCATTTATCCAGATAATAGAATTCAGGTTTTCTTTCTTATCATAGGCATTTATCCTGTCAAGATACATCCGGGTCAGCTTTTCGGATGTGAGATTCCCCTTTTCCATTTCGTGCTGCAGATCCGTAATAGTAGCGCTTTGAAGATCAATCGTTGTAAACAGATCCTCAAGCTGTTCCACAGCGCCTTTTTCCTCCGAATAATTATATTCCGTGCCCTTCGAATAGGACTCTATGGCGCCATCCTCTGCTTCCGCGCCCCTCGAATAGGACTCTGTTCTGCTTTCCTCTATTTCCGCAGCACATATGATCCCTGTCGGAACTGCGGAAAAAAGCATCGATATCAATAAAGCAACAGCTATTTTTTTCTGTTTATCCCGGTCATTTTCATCCTCCTTATGTTCTCGCCTAACTGTCTCAGCATCTCCTCAAGCTCCCTGACACGCTTTTCAGCAGCCCCGGCTCTCAAGCGTTCTCTTTCCGTATTCAAGCGCTCCTCTTCTCTTCCCTCTTCTCTTCCTTCTACTCTTCCCTCATTGAAAGCTTCTTCCCTGATATCCTCTTCATAAGCTTTTTCATCAAATTCGGTCAATAACATAGTCTTCGCCTCCGCCTGTATTTTTCCGAGATAATCAACCAGGTAACCAGTATCTATGGTTTTCTGTATCGCTCTCTCAGCCGCTGCATTATCAGAAAGCCCCTTCCTCTTTCCGTCCCGGAATTCCTCAACCAGCAAAGCATAACCCTTCAGTGCCGGACAGCAATCCATTATCTCATCGTTTCTTCCAGCATTCACATTTATCAGATGCGCTGTCCATTCATAGCCCTCGGAAGGAACCTCAAAGGCATCCGAAAGTCTCATATCCTCCCTCTCAGGGGCTTCCTCAGTTCCGTTATAAAACACATAATACTCCGGTGCAGGGATTTTTACCAGAGGCTTAAGATACAACACACCTGGTTTCCTCATAATACTTACACTGAACAGCTTCTGTGAACTCATTCATAATGATATCGACATCCTCAACTCCTTCAATACACACTGATGCATCGTCGCTTTGAAGACAAAGAAGCTGCAGAATATAGTAATCAAACTGAAAATAATAGCCTTTTATTGTACTGATAGCTTCCCTGCTTCTTGGCATAAGATGCTCCTCTCTTCACAAAAATCTTTTTCGATCGTCCTCCGGAAGATATTTTGCCAGTTCCTCCACAAGCTCATAAACCTTTGTCCCTGGTGCAATATCTGCTGGCGAAAGAATCTTATGCTCCTCAATACTCCTTCGAGCATATCTCGATGCCAGCTTCGGATTGCCCTTTTTCATTAAAACATCGAATGTTTCACTGTTATTCTTTTGGTACTTCCCTATTCCAAGCTCCCTATACTTATCATTAAGAAAGCTGATATATTCAGTCCTATGGTTATTTGAAGTATAGTAAGCAAAGTGAAGAAGGAACCAGAACTCGATGCATTCGTTACTCCATGCTGTATGATACTGTAGCAATGGATTCTCCCTATTCAGCGACTCTGCTCGGCTCACCACCCCATTAAAATTTTTAGCAGGAAAGCTGTCCTTGTCATAAACGCACCATATCTGTCCCTTTTCAATATGGTTATCCTTAACATATCTCTCAGCCTGACTGATAACCCTCATAGTCTCGGCACCGCAAGGTTCTATCTTGATCAAAACCATGTCCCTGTAGATTGGATTATCTTCAATAAGCTTTTTGAAACCATTAAAATATAAAGGTTCCGTCTGCTCGCCTTCGCAAAAAATATAGTATCTGAATTCTTTCATCTCCAGATATTCCTGTCGGCGTTTTTTCCTCCAGTTCTCTGTTCCAACTTTT
>CADCQV010000046.1 GCA_902803625.1 uncultured Lachnospiraceae bacterium | reverse complement strand
TTTGAAGTGACGCGTAAACAATCCAAGCTATACAAAAATCATCCGGATCGTTTTTATGTCCTGCGGAAAGACCGTCCTTTTGATCTGATCCCGGCCAATGACAAAACCGCATTGTTTCCAATGTCCGTTAGAATAATAAAGATCGAACTTGAGGGCGGGAACACGGAATACCTGTTGACAAATCTTCCCGAAGAACGCTTTGATATAGCCCTGTTAAAGATGATATATCATATGCGCTGGGGGATAGAAACTTCCTTCCGTTATCTGAAATACAATGTTGCTCTCAACTATTTCCACTCCTGCCTCAGGGAACTTATAATCCAGGAGTTTTATGCCCGGCTTATCCTTTATAACATGACAATGCTTCTTATAAGCTGCGTAAAAGTAGTACAGTCCGGACAGAATTACAGACGAAAAGTCTCCGTTTCAGATGCAGTAGTCACCTGTAGGTATTTCCTTATACAGCGGATAAAAAACGCTGAGATCAGGGAACTGCTGCTTAAGTACCTTACGGATATCCGTCCAGGCAGGAAGTTTCCAAGGAAGGTACGTTCCAAGCGTTTCGAAGCACTAACAAACAGGACTTAATACTACTTAACTGAACAACGCTCTCTTTAGACAGGATATTCCCTGTCTGTTTTGCGTACTCAAAATGATCATTCCTGCCTAAAAACGATGTTATAATTAGCATGAACTACTTGTGACGGCTTCCGAATGATTCATTAATTATCTAAACTTAACGGCATTGGAACCGTCCCCCTTGACTCATCCTTGACTCCCATGCTATAAGTAATAACTATAGCCGACGATAAAAAACATGAATTAGACATAATTAAGGATCTATGCAAAAATCCGGCTATGACGACAGATAAGCTTAGGGAATTATTATATGAAAAGTATTTCGTCCCGACTGAAAAGGACAGTGGCGAGTACATTGGTGTAGAGATAGAGAATCCGGTGATACGTCTTTCCGGAGATGCCACAGATTTTGAGATCTGCAGGAACGTTGCGGATGAATTTCGTGAGCACTATGGCTTCAGAGGTGCAGCCTTTGATTATTATGGGAACTGCTATGGTGCTTTAGACGACGGAACCGGCGACAACCTGTCCTTTGACTGTTCATATAACAATCTGGAGTTTTCCTTCGGTAAGGAAAAAACGCTTTTTCCGATAAAGAAGCGTTTTGACGAATATATCACATTCTTAAATACAGAGTTTAGAAAAAGCGGTCATATCTTAAGCGGATTTGGCATAAATCCGAATCACCATGTTAACAGAAAGGATTTCATAAGAACTCCAAGATACCAGATGCTGGAGGGTTATCTCCTTCGCGGTAAGGACTGGAAGTTCCCTATGTATCTCCATCCTTTTTATGATTTCGGAACATATGCCAGTGCGTCTCAGGTGCAGCTGGACGTAAAAGGGGAAAATCTGATAGACACGGTTAAGGCCTTTACTTTGGCAGAGCCCGTGAAAACAGTATTATTCTCAAATTCCCATATGGATGAGATGCCGGAGCTTTTATGTGTGAGAGATCTTTTCTGGGAGAATTCCACACATGGCATCAACCCGCATAATATTGGAATCTTTGAACAGATTCCGGGATCAAAGGAAGAGTTTCTGGATTACATACTGGAGACAAGTATTTTCTGCTGTGAAAGAGACGGTCATTACCTGCATTTCAAGCCTCTTCCTATCGTGGAATATATAAAGAGGGATCATATAGATGCGGAATACTACGAAAACGGAGTGTATTATTCCTACCGCATAAGTCCGGAGGAGGAGGATCTTAAGTATCTTAGGACATATAAATTTGAGGATCTGACCTTCCGCGGAACCATAGAATTCAGAAGCTGCTGTAACCAGCCCTTTAAGGAGGCTCTGTCTGTTGCGGCATTTCATGTGGGGCTTATGGGAAAAACAGGAGAGCTTACCGAGCTTCTGGAGGAGGATCGAAGTATTTATCACCATGGCTATTCTGCAGGAGAACTCAGGAAGATACTGAACAGGAGAAAGTGGCCCGAATTCGTGGACAGGGATGGTTTAAGAAAACTTTGCCTTAAGGTGGTGGAGCTTTCAGCTGAGGGGCTGAGGGAACGTGGAGAAGGAGAGGAGGTTTTTATTTCCGGACTGATGGAAAGGGCGGACAGACTGAGATCGCCTGCACTTGACATGGTGGAGGGACTGGAAGCGGGTGACAGCCTGGAGGACTGGATAATAAAATATGCTATAATTTGAAAAGATGCTGATTGCGGGGAAGATCCTTCGCTTCGCTCAGGATGACAAAGGAGCTTCGCTCAGGATGACAAAGGGACCCGGGAGCAGTATGTCCGGGATTTATGATTTAAGGGGAAGTGAAAAAGCATATGAAGACCATAGGGATCGTGGGATTCCGGGAGATGTCCAGGAATTACAATTATTATAATGCCGTTGAAGCCTGCGGTGTACAGACAATGCCGCTGGATCTGTACGGAGGAACGGACAGTGTGGGGGATCTTGACGGGATCGTACTGCCCGGGGGAACGGATGTAAATCCTGCTCTTTACCATGAAGGGAATACGGCTTCACGTCAGCTTGATAAAAGACTTGACTGGTTCGAGCTTGCGGTTATTTCGGAGGCTGTTAAATATGAGATTCCGGTTTTCGGGATCTGCAGGGGGCATCAGCTTATAAACGTGTTTTTCGGAGGGAGTCTTATCCAGAACGTGGATCACTGCGGGATACATGATTACTGCAAGGACAAGTCTGACAGGGTTCATGGCGGCAGGGTGGTTCATGGTAGCTTTCTTTTCGAAGTCTACGGGAAGGAGAGGATAGTTACAAACAGCGCACATCACCAGGCTGTTCACAGGATCGGGGAAAAGCTTGATGTGGCCGAATACAGTGATGACGGACTGATCGAAGCCGTGTATCATACGGAGCTTCCGATATTCGGTGTGCAGTGGCATCCTGAGAGGATGTGCCTAAATAATGCAAGAGATGACACGGAGGACGGACTTCGTATCTTTGAATATTTTGTCAATCATATCGTTCAGGGAAAGCCCTGGAACGGGGGAAGCGGAAGGATAGAGTACTATATCTGAAGGAGGATGCCGAATGCCGATAAAGCTGCAAAAGGAAAGTGATATCAAACATCTTCTGGAAAAAGAGGATGTTTTTGTGATGGATGAGAAAAAAGCTGAGCGTCAGGATATCCGTCCCGTTGATATTGCTGTCCTGAACCTCACGCCTTCGGATGATAAAACCTGGATAAGGCTCATTAAGTCCCTGTCAAATACGCTATTACAGGTCAATCTCACTTTGATGGTACCTGAGTGTCTCCGGGATATAACATCAAAGGGAGGGGAGCTTGGATACTTCAGGGAAGATTTTTCCGCTGTCAGAAAAAGATGCTTTGACGGACTTATCGTAACAGGTTCAAATCGGGAAATAAGAGGATATGAAAGCGAGGATTTCCGTAAAGAGATACATTCTTTATTTGACTGGGCAGATTCTCATGTAACCTCTGCATTTTATCTCTCATACGGGGCAAAGGAGGCTCTGAATTATTATTACGGTACCGGAAATACAGAGCTGACAGACAAAGAGCCGCAGATCTTCACCCAGAGACTTACTGCTGAAAGGATCCCTCTGATACGGGGCTTTGATGATGAATTCCCGGCGCCTTTTTCCGGAAGCTGTATAATAAACGGTGATGAGCTTAGGGAAAGAAATGATATTATTGTTCTGGCGGAATCCTCAGAGACAGGGATCTATCTCTTAATGAATAAGGACGGAAGCCGCATCTTCTGCCCCGGGGATCCGGTGTATTCTGACAGCGCCTGCATTGTCAGATGGAGGGCACAGTCAAATGCTCTTTTTTCCAACTGGCTGAATTACTACGTCTATCAGAACACACCTTTTGAATTAAACCGTATTATCCTTGAATAAGGAGTAATCCCCTTTTCAGGCGTAAACAGCCACTGCTTCAAAGGGGCGGAGTGTGTCCGCTTTTTTCGGAGCTGTGTCGTAATTTCCGATAAGTATCTCCCCTGCAGGGATCTTTAAGGAAATCTTTTCATTATCGCTGCTGAAGCTTAAGAAAACAGAAAGTGTCTTATCATCAAAAATTCTTTCAAAGGCAAAGACCTTCTCATTTCCGCTATTAAGGAACCGTATGCCGCCGTCAGAGATCACAGCATATTCTTTCCGGAGGCTTACGAGACTGCGGTAGAAATTCAGCACGGAATCCGGGTCTTTTTCTTCGGATTCGGCATTTATCTCCTTATAATTATCAGGAATGCCGATCCAAGGGTCCCCTTTTGAGAAACCGGCATTTTTCCCATCGTTCCATTGCATGGGAGTCCGGCCGTTATCCCTGGAGCGTGCGGAGAGTATGTCGAGCGCTTCCTTCTCAGTGATTCCCTTATTTAGGAGTATATCGTAGTAATTTGTGGATTCCACATCCCTGTACTGCTCTATGGATGAAAAGTATGCATTTGTCATGCCAAGCTCCTCACCCTGGTAGATATAAGGGGTTCCACGCATAAGATGGGTAAGCATTGCAAGCATCTTCGCCGATTCACGTAAGTAATGCATGTCATCCCCGAAACGTGATACGGACCGGGGCTGGTCATGATTACAGGTAAATACTGCGTTCCAGCCGCCCTTATCTGCCATTTCCTCCTGCCAGGTCTTTAAGAGTTCACGGAGCTTTAATAGATCCGGCGGCATCAAAGCCCACTTATCACCGTTCAGATAGTCTACCTTCAGATGATGGAAGCTGAAGCACATGGAGAGCTCCTTATCCTCCGGCCGGGTATAACAGATACAGTTATCTATGGTGGTGGAAGACATTTCTCCCACGGTAAGCATATCACCGATGCCGGTATCCCTGACCAGCTCTTTAAGGTATTCATGGACCCTCGGCCCGTCGGAGTAGAAACGGCGGCCGTCACCCTCCGAATCATCCTTAAAGATCTCCGGCTTTGAGATCAGGTTCACAACATCAAAGCGAAAGCCCTTAACTCCCTTTTCCTTCCAGAAACGGATAACCTTTTTTAGCTCCTCCCTGACCTTCGGGTTATCCCAGTTTAGATCCGCCTGGGTCTTATCAAAGAGGTGAAGATACCATTTATCGAGGGAGGGAACATATTTCCAGGCGTTCCCTCCGAATTTGGATTCCCAGTTTGTGGGCTCGTGGCCGTCCACACTGTCACGGAATATATAATAATCCATATATTCCTTTTCTCCCTTGAGAGCCCTCTTAAACCATTCATGCTCTGTTGAGGTGTGATTAAAGACCATATCAAACATGAAGCCTATGCCCAGCTTATCCGCTTCCTCTATGAGCCTGTCCACGTCCTCCATGGTGCCGAATACAGGATTTACGGAATAGTAGTCAGACACATCATAGCCGTTATCATTCATTGGAGAACGGAAAAACGGGGTAACCCACACATAATCGATACCGAGGCTTTTAAGGTATGGAAGCTTAAGGCGTATGCCGTTAAGATCCCCGATACCGTCACCGTCCGAGTCGTAGAAGGATTTGATATAAATCTGATATACAGTGCTTTTCTTAAAATCTGTCATCTTTAAGACACTCCTTTTTCAGATTTCAGCTCTGCCAATGGTGTCTTCGCCGGATCCCACATCCTTTCCGGCATCAAAGGTGAATTTAGAGAAGCCCGCATCATCCGTGATAACCATCATCGATATAAGGGGATGTCCTGCGGAACGGATCTTTTCCGGATCAAAGCTTATAAGCTTCTGCCCTGCCTTAACCCTGTCACCCTCGGCTACGTGGATAGTAAAGCCGTCTCCCTTCATCTCAACCGTGTCAAGACCAATGTGAAGGAGGATCTCAATACCGTTATCCATGGTAAGTCCCAGGGCGTGATTACTTTTATCTATGACATTTGAGACCACGGAGTCAACAGGAGAAACAAGCACATTGTCCGTAGGCTCTATTGCTATACCGTCGCCCAGGATCTTTCCTGCAAAGGTCTCGTCAGGCACTTCCGTTATATCAACGGTTTTTCCGGAAAGGAAGGCCTTGAAATCAACGGGGGCCTTTTTCGTATCTGCAGGAGCCTTTGCAGGAGCCTCTGCGGGTTCTGCAGGCATTGCAGCTTCACTGATATTTCCGCCCTCGATACCCTT
>CADCQV010000045.1 GCA_902803625.1 uncultured Lachnospiraceae bacterium | reverse complement strand
ATCTTCTCCGTCGGAGAACAGCTTTATTTCTCAAATACCTTTATGCCCGGCATTAAGAGCCTGAAGGTACTGAGACCGGGACTCCATCTCGGAACCCTTAAAAATAAACGTTTCGAGCCGTCCCACGCCCTCGCCCTCTTTCTCTGTCCGGATGAGGTAAGGATAAGAGCGGAGCTTCCCGATACCGGCACCGCACTCAGCTTTCTCCGGGGCGAAGCACTCTCCGGGGAATACCTTGAATGCAGAGACCAAAAGGGGTGGTGCCTTGTATGCTTTATGGGTATGAGTCTCGGCTGGGGAAAATATGACGGCCGTATGATAAAGAACCATTATCCCAAGGGACTAAGGATACGTTGAGGCTTCCAGCCCTGTCATCCCGGGCGTAAGAGACGCATTTCCCGCATCTTAGATGTGGGATAAACCCCGGCGAGGGGCGCTGCGTGCCAGTGGCACGCGTTTAGCGCGGACCGAGTCGGGAGACGGGACGCGAAGCAACAGGAAGGATCTTTTTCGGATCTTCTCCCCGGAAAACGCTGGTTTTCCGCAGGGATTAAAAAATAATAATAATGAAAGGAAGGAAACAAATTATGAGCGAAGAAGCAGCAAAGTCAGTAAACGACAAGGAGGCAACAGAACTCTTAAAGGAGCTTCTGGAGTTTGAAAAAAAGGAGGCAAAGTATCAGAAGGCAACATCCATATTCATCTTCCTGCTGGTTGTGATAATGGGCATCGTGTCCTTTATGATAGTCCCGGTAGCGGTAACTACCCTTACGACTGCCAATGAGACCATAGTCATGGCCCAGGATGCATTGTCAAAGATCAATCAGGAAATGGACAGCATCAATACCATGACAAGCAGCATTACCGCGACCAGCGACAATATGAATAATATGGTGATAGAGAATTCGGAACAGCTTACCCAGGCAGTCAAAAACATCTCTGATATTGATTTTGAAGGACTGAATAAGGCAATAAACGATCTGCAGGCTGCTGTAGGACCTCTGGCTAAGCTTTCAAACATTTTTAATTAAAGGGTATCTCAGGCCTCCAGCCTGTATCCCTCTTCAGCTTTTCAACAGAGGGCCTGAGGGAAAGAAGCGGTTTTCCGGGGTCAGCTTCGGCATAGTCAATTACTATGTCAGGGTTGACCCTCTTTCCTATGATCTGTGTAAAATCCCTTAAAGGCCTGATGTCACCGCTGGCCAGATTGTAGATCTCGTTATCCCTTCCCTTTTCCGCAACACATATAAGAGCCTCTGCGGCATCCCTTACATCAAGATAATCCCAGTACTGCTCACAGGAAGAGAGATGCGGCACCTCCCCTTTTTCAAGAGTACTTCTTAAATACGAAAGCATGGTATGGTCATGCTCACATTCGCCGTACAGACTGAATATCCTGACCCAGTTCCATTTGAGACCGAGATGCCGGGAAAGATCCCTGCTTACATACATCGCAGCGGCCTTTGCGGCACCGTAGGAATTCAAAGGCTCCGGCAAAGCTTCTTCTGTAACAGGTGATATTGTACCGCCTGGAAGAGTGATCCCGCCGGCCTTCATACCGTACTCTGCCTGGGAACCGGTTATTATTATCTTTGAAGCCCCGATCCTTGCCGCAGTAATAACGGTATCGGTTGTTATGTTTATATTGGCATACTGCCCGTCAAAATCGTCCCTCTCCCCTGACCAGGCAAGGTGAAAAAAAAGACAGCCCGACATATCGATATGCTTCCTCCCGAGCCAGTGGCTCAGGATCCCGATATCCTTCATGTCAAGACTTAAGAGGATAAGCTCCCCTAAAGTCCCTTCGCTGTCTTTTGCTAATTTTTCAAGTCTCTTATTATGCGAAGAGCCGGGTCGTACCGGACACAGGACTCTGAATCCCTTTGAAACAAGGGATTTTACGAGACTGTATCCGGCAAAACCGGCTCCTCCGGTTACGATCGCTTCTTTCATCCAGTATTTCCCGCCGGGAATTCCTGCGTAAGAGTAGAATAATATTCCCGGACTCAACAGGTCAGGCGGTGAAATCCACCTTTGATCCCACCGTCATAAGCTGCTCACTCTGCACACTGTTCCAGTCGAAATTAACTATTTTATCCAAGAGCTCCTCTGCGGAATCAGCCCTTACATCGGCTTTCTTTATCTGATCCCTCCCGAAGCTCTTATAGTCATGCTCAGCGGCATGATCCTTAAGCCTCTTTTCTCTTCTCTTTTCTTCCTTCTCGGCTTCCTCTGCTCTCTTTTCTCTTATTTCGGCTATCCGCTCCGCCTGATCCTTTGAAGACTGTTCAAGCTTGGCGAAAAAGCTTAAGCTTCCGTCCCTGTTTACCGAGAAACCGATATTCTTCACTTCGCCGTCTTTTCCGGATTCCTTCAGCTGCTCCTTTATACTGTCAAGCTGCTTTGTCCCGTCATCGATGATGCCCATGTACTTTTCTTTTGTCTCGGCATCACGGGCCATTTCCTCCAAAAGCTCCGGCTCTATCAAAACACTGTATTCCTTTGTTCCCCGGGAAAGATATTCCTCGGCTTCCTCATCCGAAGAATAGCTCGCAACGAAGAAATCGGTGTTCTTCCCGTATTTTTCCTTTAATTCCTCGAGTATCTTCTTCGCACCGTCGGAAAGCTCTACACCGTTCTGAATACCGTTTGCACTATCAGTCTTTTTATTTTTAATATACTCCGCCCCGTTATCCTGTCCTGCTGTGGCCTTTTCAGCCCCGGCCGGTCTGTGTCCCCCGAATTTTCTGATATTATCCCCTACCATCCCGGTGTTCTGGTAGAAATTAAAGCTGCCCACATTGTTCATTCCCTGAACCTCCTTTTCCACTATTCCCTGTGTTGACTACTGTTGTTTTCACCTGCGTCAGCGACGAAGGATCTTATAAAATCCTTGTTATCATGTAATATATCGGCAGACACTCTCTGTAGTTTAGGAGTAGATTGTATTATTTTAAATACATGTTACACCCCTGCGGCCCTGTTAAACCATTGCTGGCCTGTTAAGTACCTGCGGCCCTGTCCGCCGCGGCTGTGGCCAGCCTGTCGCAGCGCTCGTTTTCCTCGTGGCCGTTATGCCCCCTGACCCAGGTGAAAAGGAGCTCATGCCCCTCGGCGGCCTTTAAGAGCCTCTGCCATAGATCCACATTCTTCACGGGCTTTTTATCCGAGCCCCTCCAGTTATTTCTCTGCCAGCTCTCTATCCAGTTTTTGTTAAATGCATTCACCACATACTGCGAATCGGAGATAATATTTACCCGGCAGGGCTTATTCAGCTTTTCAAGGCCTGCAATAACACCCATTATCTCCATTCTGTTGTTCGTGGTCTCCGGAAAGCCCTCCGAATACTCCCGTTCAAATACCTCACCCTTTTTATCAATATATCTCAAAATGGTTCCGTATCCTCCGGGTCCGGGATTTCCCCTGCTGGAGCCGTCAGAGTATAAGGTAACTTCTGTTATAGTTTCTTCCATACGCCCTCCTTCAGAAATTCTTCGCTCAATTCAAAGGCTTCCTTTGTTACCTCTTTATCCAGCCCCATTACGGAAAGCAGCATTATGGCATCCCTGGAGTCGGTCCTGCCCTTCTTTAGCTCATAAGGGAAGCTGATGCCATCCTCCGTCACATTCTCATCAAAGTGGTAATTCTCATAAATATCCTCAAGTATATGGGTAAGGGGCGTATCGTGGGTCGCTGCAAAACAGACCCGTGCTCCGGAAAAGCTTTTCAGCAATACCGACAGGGAGGCTATCCTCTCAACAGTATTCGTGCCCTTCAATACTTCATCAAGGAATATAGCGCAGCTGGCGCCGGTTTTCAGTCTGTCGGCTATCCGTTTGATGGATTTTATCTCCGTTACATACAGGCTGTCCCCCTTCTCAATGCTGTCTCTTAAGGACATCGATGACAGGATCTCCATCTGACAGAGGGACATTTTCCCGGCGGGAACGGTATAAAGCGTCTCTGCCAGTATAAGTGAAATCGCGGCAGCCTTTAGGAAGGTGGATTTTCCCGAGGCATTTGATCCTGTGAGAAGCATAAGAGATACGTTTTCCACGTCACAGGGCACCGGATCCTTAAGCATAGGATGATAGAGCCCGGAAAGCTCAATCCCGCCTTCTTCCTTAAACACGGGTTCACAGAAGGTTTTCAGCTCATCCCTTAGAAATGACAGGGATATCATTGAATCCAGGAAGCCCGTCACA
Organism: uncultured Lachnospiraceae bacterium; assembly: GCA_902803625.1. Classification (GTDB taxonomy): domain Bacteria; phylum Bacillota; class Clostridia; order Lachnospirales; family Lachnospiraceae; genus NK4A144. The sequence continues at coordinate 7,096 of CADCQV010000045.1, read as the reverse complement.
TTGAAAAGCTCCTCCACCGCTTCGTGCTTTTCCTTCAGACCGTCGAGTATCAGGTCAAACTTAATAAGATCTATATGAAAAAAAATCCTTATAAAATCAAGAGGGAGCTCAAGTAACCCCCCGGTCAGACGTTTTCCGCTTAATATTATCCAGGCGTTTCTGTCTATTCCCTTAAGAGAATCAAGTGCAGACTTAAGACGTGAATGGTACCCGCTTAATCCCCTCGGATCAACACGGAGGAGCCGCCTTATCTCCCTTATCTCCCTAATGAGATACCTTATAACGGGAATATAGCTTTCTATTTCCGCCCTTCGCCTGAAATAAAGCGTGACGTTTATTATAGAGGCCGCTATAAAAAGGATAAAGCCGGCAAAGGGATAGGTAAATATAAATGCGAGGGAAACTGCAGCAAGGAAAAGTAAGGAAAAATGCAGAATCAGGCTGTCTCTTCTTACACTATCAAGCTTTTTCAGCATCTCGTGGAAGCCGGAGCTTATTTTTTCATCTGTTTCAAAGGCTTTCCGGTATTCATCCCGAAGTGACGTATCTTCTCTGAAAAGCTCCGAAACCCTGCCCCTCTCCCTTAGCTCCCGTATACCGTCTTTTAAGACAAGAGGACGGCGGAGCATATCATAGAAATACTCTCCGCCGTTTTGTGAGCACGTGTTATTAAATCTTTCAAAAAAGAGATCCATCTCCAGATCATTCCAGGTAATATCGTCAATAAGTGCAGAATCATCCCCTTCCGCTTTTGAATAATAGTACCTCTTCAGGATCTCATATTCATCCCTGCCAAGCTTATGCAAAGCCGGCCTCCCTGTTTATACGCTCCGCCGTTTTCTTCACCTCTTTATATATCTCTTCCCTGCCGAAGCCGATCTTATACTCTCCGTCCTCGTATCTTATGACACCGTCAACCATGGTAAGATATACGTTCTGCTTCGAGCCTGAGTAAACAATATTCTTTACAATGTTGTTTTCCGGCTGCATATTCGGATATGAAAGATCCAGAACAACGATATCCGCCTTTTTCCCTGCCTTCAGACTGTCACACTCCGGTGTGCCTATGGCCCTTGCCCCGTCAGAGCAGGCCATCCTCAAAACATCGGCGGCATCAACCGCGGCAGCATCATTTTCCCTGAGCTTTGCCAGAGCGGATGTTAAAAACATCTCCCTGAACATATCAAGGCAGTTATTGCTGGCGGGACCGTCGGTACCTATACCGAGGAGGATGCCCTCCTTCTGATACCTGTCTATCGGCGCTATACCGCTTGCCAGCTTTATATTGGATGCCGGATTGGTAATAACCGCAATATTCCTTGATTTCATGATCCCTATGTCATCATCGGATACATGTACTCCGTGGAAGAATACCGCGCCGTGATCAAAGAGACCAAGTGAATCCAAATATTCAACGGGAGAAAGGCCGCCATGTCTCTCCCGGCAGCCCTGTACCTCGGATGCTGTTTCTGACATATGAAGATACAGCGGCGCCTTCAGCTCATGGACAACATCTGCCGTTTCTTTGAGCAGCTCCTCGGAGCACGTATATTCCGCATGTATTCCGATCCTGAAGGAGCTCAGGTCACTTCCCTTATTTAATCTGTCGTACCAGTCCCTGAGCTTTTCGGGGCTCTGGGAAAAATTGTTCATGCAGCCGCACTGAACACAGCGTATGCCCGTGTCCTGGACAGCCCTGTCGATAGAATCGGGAGTAAGGTACATTTCGCATATTTCCGTTACTCCGCCGCTTAAATACTCCATTACTGCGAGGATCGTTGCGTAGTAGATATCCTCCTCGGTAAGATGCGCTTCCCTCGGGAAAATCTGCTTATTTAACCAGTCGTCCAGCTTCATATCATCTGCAGCCGAGCGCAGGAAGGTCATTCCCGAATGGGTATGACAGTTCTTAAAGCCCGGCATTATAAGCTTGCCCTTAAGGTCGATCTCCCGGTCAAAATCAATCCCCCGCAGGCTGTCGTCGTACCCGGGATCCGTCTTTCTACCTGCATAAACAATGCTGCTGCCCGCAACGGCAACAGCACCATTATCAATGATCTTATAATCCTCTCCGTCTGCAAAGGACAGAAGCTTCCCATTAAAAAATAAAGTATTCATACACTAAAACCCCTTTATCGAATCAACCAGAAGCTTCTTGAACTGAGGTGCAGCCTTCTCACCGGCTTCAAGCACCTCTTCCTCTGTAAGCTTATGCTCAGATATGCCGGCAGCCAGATTTGCTATACAGGAAACCGCCACTACCCTCATTCCTGCGTGGTGGGCGGCTATTGCCTCTACAACCGTGCTCATTCCGACAGCGTCAGCCCCCATATCCTTAAACATCCTGATCTCGGCGGGAGACTCATAGGAAGGTCCGGTTGTCTGTATATAAACACCCTCCTTAAGGTCGATCCCGGCCTCCTTTGCCTTTGAACGCACCACATCGCAAAGCTCCGGATCGTAAACATATGTCATATCCGGGAACCTTACCCCAAGCTCCGGTATGTTCGGACCGATGAGAGGGTTCGGGACAAGGGACGAAATGTGTCCGGTCATAAGCATAAAATCCCCGGCCTTAAATGCCGGATTAATGCCTCCCGAAGCGTTGGTGAGAAAGAGGATCTCCGCCCCCATAAGCTTCATAAGCCTGGCTGGTAAAACAACATCTGTTATAGGATACCCCTCATAGTAATGGATCCTTCCCTTCATACAGATGATATTCTTTCCTCCGAGGGTTCCGTATATGAACTGTCCGGCGTGTCCGGGAGCAGTCGATACCGGGAAACCGTCAATGTCCTTATAATCAATTACACCCTTTACCTCTATATTATCGGCAAAGTCTCCGAGACCCGATCCCAGCACCAGTGCGATCCCAGGCTTAAAATCAGTTTTCCTCCTGATGTCCTCATAGCACCTTTTCAGCTTTTCGTATACCGCTTCTGCCATATTGCCTGCAGCCCTCCTTTCCGTAAAATGATCATGAATCCAGATCATCCCTCAGTGCTTTTATCTTCTGCTTTCGCTCAGGAACCTCGCCTCCGCCCTCGACTTCCTCGAGAATGCTGAAAGCAAGCTCCTTCTGATAGTCATTGATAAAAACGACACAGACCTCCTTTGATCCGTTATACTCATGCCTTTTGAAAAAGGGCACCTTCTCCCACTTTTCCAGATATGAGATCCCGGCATTGACAAGACGCCTTATAAGGGCATCCTTCTTTTCCATATCAACTGTTCTTATTAGCTCGATCTCGTTATTTACCATTCCGTCTCCATGTCATCCCGCGCGACAGCGAAGGATCTTTTCAGGAATGTACCCACACCGGATACCCAACAGGAACAACCTCATAAAGAGGCGGCATAAGTGAGGGCGGAACATTGATACAGCCGTGGGAACCGTTTGTCATATAGATATTCCCGCCGAAATTGCTTCTCCAGGAAGCATCATGTATCCCGACATTGTTCACTATCCTCATCCAATAGTGTACGAAGGACTCGTAATCCTCACCCTTTAAGGTTCTGTCAAGCTGTTTATACTGCACCGAGAACAGCCCCTCGGGCGTATTGTGGCCCGCTCTTACATTTCCGGTTACGACAGGTACCGCATAGGTTGCTATCCCGTTCTGGAAAAGTGTGAGTGTCTGGGTGCTGATATTGATATCGATATAGTTTCCGCCGCTTATCTCCATATTTACCGGAGATGAGATAACACCTGTATTTTCCGGAACAGCTTCTGCAGCCGGCTGAACCTCTGCGGGCAAAAACTCCGGTAATGCCGCTGTATACTGCGGAATGTGGTTTCCGGGAAGGGCCGTACCGCATAAAACCCCGGTAAGGTATGCTACCTCAGCTCCCTGATCGATCCAAGCAGTAGCGGTATTGTATTTATCCGCCAGAGCCGACACATAAACATTGATAATAGCAGGATTCTGCCTGAAAAGCTCCAGTGTTGCAGAATCAATGGTAAGAACCTCCGCCTGTCCGTCAGGTATCTCAAATCCCGTAAAAACGTAATTTACGGTCATTTCCTCGGCTCTCGCCTCCTGCTCTCCCGTAAGAGGCAAAAGCAGGAACGCCATCATAAGAATGATGGCAATTTTGGTGATCAGCTGTTTCATATTCTCCTCCTAACCCTCATATCTATTACGACTTCCTTATGACCCTGAAAGTGGGTTCATTATCCTCATCTTCGTCCTCGTCCGGATCATCCCCGTCAAATAAGAGATCGTCATCCGTATCCGTCTCCAAAGACTGTCTGAAAAAGCTTCCTCTCTCTCCCCTGCCGGATACAGCTTCTTCGTCCCCTTCATTAACGGTTTCCCTTATGGCACCTCCGTCTCCCGCGGAGTATGATGCCCTCTTAAGATTCTTCTCTAACCGCTTTTTCTTTAGCTTTGCAGCCTCGTGACCCGATATCACGGCGATCATACCGATGATCAGCACCGCAGCCGGGATCTCCACGGCAGCCCTTAATACCGCATGCTCCAAATCCCCGGTGGCCCTGATACAGAGATATGCCTGCAGCAGTATCCCCGCAATGGTGGCAATAAGGAGATTCCCGCACCAGAGATATGCACTCCTCCTGCCTTCTGCAAAAACAGTATCCAGAAAAGCGATACCCATGGTGATCGGAAAGATTAAAAGTGCACTCATCTCCGCAAGCCTGTATAAGAACATCCAGGCAAAGATCAGTATATAATTCAGTGTCAGCAGAAGAAGAGTTTTTCTAATTGTCACTTTACTACCAGATTAACGATCTTTCCGGGAACATAGATCTCCTTTATGAGGTTCCCGTCAAGTCTGTCCTTAACAGCTTCCTTCGCGGCAGCAAGTACCTCGTCCTTGGAAGCATCCGCAGAAACACTTACCGTTCCGCGTACCTTTCCGTTGACCTGGATCGGAACCTCAATGGTATCCTCCTTCATCGCAGACTTATCTGCCTTTGGCCAGGAGGCCTTAAATACGGACTCACCGTGTCCGAGCTGCTCCCAGAGCTCCTCTGCCATATGCGGTGCAAAGGGAGCAAGTAAAATAACATATGTTTCCAGCGTTTCCCGGTCCACTCCGTCAAGCTTTGCAAGTGCATTATTGAATTCCATAAAGCCGGAAACAACGGTATTCAATGAAAAGCTTTCAAGCCTTGTGGTGATCGTATCTATAAGCTTATGCCTTATCCGGATAAGCTCCTGGCCGGCCTGCACGTCCTTATCCTTATTGTCCATAACCAGATTCCATAGCTTTATAAGGAACCTGTATACTCCATCTATTCCTCTGTCATCCCAGGCACTGTCCTGCTGGGGAGGTCCTATAAAGAGCTCGTAAAGCCTCAATGAATCACAGCCGTAATCCCTTATCATATCGTCAGGGCTTATTACATTACCCAGGGACTTACTCATCTTTACGCCCTTGGGTCCAAGCACCATGCCCTGATTAAAGAGCTTCAGGAATGGCTCCTCAAAGCCTACTACCCCGATATCATAAAGGAACTTGGTCCAGAATCTCGAGTAAAGGAGATGCAGTACCGCATGCTCCACTCCGCCGATATACATATCAACAGGCAGGAACTTATCCGCTTTTTCGCGGCTGACAAGCGCCTCTTTATTGTTCACATCCACATAACGAAGGAAATACCAGGAGGAACCTGCCCACTGGGGCATGGTATTGGTCTCCCTCTTTGCGTCATGTCCGCACTTCGGACACTTGCAGTTAACCCAGGAATCGATCGCAGCAAGAGGCGATTCTCCGGTATCCGTAGGCTGGTAGGACTCCACCTCCGGCAGAAGCACCGGAAGCTCCTCTTCAGGCACGGGAACCGCACCGCAGTCGGGACAGTGGATAATGGGAATAGGCTCTCCCCAGTATCTCTGCCTTGAAAATACCCAGTCACGGATCTTAAAGTTTTTCTTTGCCCGTCCGAAGCCCTTTTCTTCCACGATATGGGGAGCCTTCAGCTTAAGCTCCGCAGATTCCATACCGTTCCACTCACCGGAATTGATCATGGTGCCGTTCGCCTCGGTATAGGCTTCTTCCATATTCTCTATTTCTTTTCCGTCCTTCGCGATAACCTGGATTATGGGAAGATCAAACTTCTTCGCAAAGGCAAAGTCACGGTCGTCATGGGCCGGAACGCACATAATAGCACCTGTTCCGTAATCTGCCAGAACGTAGTCGGAAAGCCATATGGGAACCTTCGCTCCATTCAGGGGATTTATGCAGTAGGAGCCTGTGAAAACACCTGTTTTTTCTTTGCCCTGCAGCCTGTCCACATTGGACTTATTTGCCGAATCGGCAATGTACTTTTCAACCTCAGCCTTTTTGTCGGGAGTTGCGAGACCCAGGGAAAGCTTATGCTCCGGAGCCAGCACCATAAAGGTAGCTCCGTACAGGGTATCGGGTCTTGTGGTATATACCGTTACCGCGTCGTCCCTTCCGTCGATCTTAAAGTCAACCTCGGCTCCGTAGGACCTCCCAATCCAGTCGGTCTGCATCTTCTTAACCTTTTCGGGCCAGTCGAGTCCGTCAAGACCATCCAGAAGCCTGTCGGCATACTCCGTGATCTTCAGCATCCACTGGCGGAGATTCTTCTTCGTTACTTCACTGTGGCAGCGCTCGCATTTGCCGTCAACCACCTCTTCGTTCGCAAGAACCGCGCGGCAGTGGGGACACCAGTTAAGCGGCATCTCCTTCTCGTATGCGAGCCCCTTCTTAAAGAGCTGCACAAAGATCCACTGGGTCCACCTGTAGAATTCCGGATCCGTGGTATTAAGCTCCATATCCCAGTCGTAGACAGCGCCGATCTGCTTTACCTGGCGCTTGATATTCCTTATATTCTCGGCTGTGGAGATCCTTGGGTGCTGACCTGTCTGTATGGCATAATTTTCCGCCGGGAGACCGAAAGCATCCCAGCCCATCGGATGTACGATATAGTAGCCGTTCATCATCTTGTAGCGGCTCCATACATCACTTATTACATAGCCTCTCCAGTGTCCGACATGAAGACCCGCTCCCGAAGGATAGGGAAACATGTCGAGCACATAGTACTTGGGCTTCTGGTGTTCAATCTCGACCTGGTAGGTCCGATCCTTGACCCACTGAGCCT
>CADCQV010000044.1 GCA_902803625.1 uncultured Lachnospiraceae bacterium | reverse complement strand
TGAAGATGTGGTATATGACGAGATAGACAGGGAATACCGGCTGTCGGTACTGAATAAGATACTTACCGTGTGCACCATCACGGAGGATGGACTGACCGACAGGGCGGCAGAGCTGAGAAGGAAGAATCCCGGAGGTTGGTACATATATTATGTAAACCGGGCTAAATACAGCTCCTTTTCTGTTCTTAAGCTTAAATACATAAGCCATTATCTGAGATTCAGACCCTGTGTTCCGCCGGAGCTCAAGGAAAAATACAGTCTCTCTCCCCTGCTTTCCATTCTGGGGATGCCCGGGGCACTGGCCCTTATGATCGCAGGGAAAAGGTAGAAAGATCATACATGAGGAATTTACGGTCATCAGATGCCTTGAGGCGTCTGTATATGCTGGTGGTGTGTGCGGTAATGGTCCTTTTTGATTCCGGGATGATACTGTACGTGCTTAACAGGATATACAATCTGGAATTCAGGACCCAGCTTTACTTAAGGGGCCATATCTTTGTAATGGCGCTGTATATCGGGGGTTTTCTCTTCCTTGGACAGGTGTTCGGAGGACTGCTGGTGGGAGTCCGCAAGGTGGGTGAGGTTATGTTTTCCTTTTTATTTACCTCAGCCCTGTCGGATATTTTCTTTTATTTTATCGTAATGCTGCTGTCCTATAAATTTCCCGACGTGAGGCCGCTCATACTAGTATTTCTTCTTCAGATCGCCCTTTCCTTTATATGGATATCAGTATTCGGGAAAATTTATTCGGCTAAATTCAGACCCTATGATGTTCTGCTTATTTACAGCGGGGAATCCATTGATATTTTCAGGGAGAAGCTCAAAGAGAGGAAGGACCAGTTCAATATAGCCGAGGTGGTGAGCGCGGACCTTCCGGATGAGGAGCTGCAGAGCACGATAGACAGATACAATACCGTGATGCTGTGGGATATTCCTGCTGCCAAGAGGAACAGGATCTTCAAGTACTGCTATGAGGAATCAAAGAGAATATACTCCATGCCGAAGATATCGGATATCATCCTGAACGGCTCCGCACCCATACATTATTTTGATACACCGCTTCTCCTGACGGAGGGGAATCCGCTGGAATATGAAGAGAGGATAATCAAAAGGGTAGTTGACATAATTCTATCACTTGTCCTTATAATCGTGACCTCTCCCATAATGCTGATCACATCTCTGGCTATTAAGCTCTATGACAGGGGTGCCGTTTTTTATAAGCAGATCAGATGTACGAAGAACGGCAGGCCATTCGAAATAATCAAGTTCAGAAGCATGGTCGAGAATGCTGAGTCCGCAGGTGTAGCGGTGCTGGCAAGGGAAAACGATCCGAGGATCACTCCCGTCGGGAGCTTTATCAGGAAATGCAGGATAGATGAGCTTCCGCAGCTTTTTAATGTTCTGAAGGGGGATATGTCCTTTGTCGGACCCCGTCCCGAACGCCCCGAATTTATAGAGAAATTCAAGGAGACCATGCCGGAATTCGCCTACCGGATGAAGGTAAAGGCGGGGATAACGGGCTACGCCCAGCTTTACGGCAAATACAACACCCTGCCCTATGACAAGCTGAAGCTTGATCTTTACTACATAGAACAGTATTCCCTGTGGCTTGATATCAAGCTTATGATATTGACACTGAAGATCCTTTTCACCAAAGAGAGTACGGAAGGTGCCGGGGATGATGTGGTCGCCGGCGGGGTGAAGGAATGAAGGCTATGGTTTCTGTGGTTATACCCGTGCATAATGCGGAAAAGTTCATATCCGACTGTATGATGTCGGTAGTGGCCCAGGAATATACGGACTGGGAAATGATCCTCGTGAACGATCATTCCGATGACAATAGTAAAAGGATCATTGAGGATTTCATTGCTCTCCGCCGTGAGAAAAACGCAGCCCAGGAGATACGTCTTTTGGATTCCGGAGATAAAAAGGGCGCTGCCTGTGCCCGGAATACCGGTATAGATGCCGCGAAGGGACGATATATTGCCTTTCTCGATGCAGATGATATGTGGGAGCCCGAAAAGCTCAGGGAGCAGATCCTTTTTCAGGAGAAGATAGGAGCGGAATTTACCTTTACGGGCTATGAATTTTCGGATGAGAGCGGCGTCTCCATTGAAAAGATAGTGCGGGTTCCCTTTCATATGCAATACAGATCCGCCCTGAAGAATACGACCATATTTACCAGCACGGTGATGTTTGATACCGAAAAGCTTTCAAAGGAGCTGATGTACATGCCCGATGTGCCGAGTGAGGATACGGCCTGCTGGTGGAAGATCATGAAAACAGGGATACCTGCCTGGGGCTTAAACCGTCCCCTCACCATATATCGCAGAAGCGGAGGAACACTTTCCTCAAACAAGCTCACTGCCATAAAAAGGATATGGAATCTGTACAGAAACGTGGAGCACCTGAGTCTCATAAGGAGCGCCTGGTGCTTTGTCTTCTATGCGTTTCATGCCGTAATGAGGAGGATATGATGGGGTCTCTCACCGTCCTCCTGTCTGCGATGGGTCTTTCCGATAC
>CADCQV010000043.1 GCA_902803625.1 uncultured Lachnospiraceae bacterium | reverse complement strand
TTCAATACGTACGCTGACACTGTCTCCGGCCTTGGCACCATCGGGTTTTGTAACATCTATAAGGATATTATCACTGATCATAAGCTCGCGGTAATCATATTCTTCATAATCCTCCGATAAATAGTTTTCAACATAAAGGGTAAGATCCTTTGAATCCGTGCTTCCCTTAAGGGTAGTGTCAATGGCATCATTTTCGGATGCAGGGCTGACCACGTCCACCTCACAGGGATCATCATCGTCAGACTCGTAGCCTTTTATGAATTCGCTTTCACTGCCTTCTATATACTTATCGGAAACATCCCATCCACCGACGGATTCGGTTTTTAAGGATTCTTTGGTGTAAAACCTGAATCTCCAGGCATATTCGGTGTTTTCGTCTACTTCCTCGTCATCACCGGTATTGTATGCACAGAGATAAGGCCTGTATACGGTATCCTCATCTGTAATGACTGTGAAAACTTTATCCCTGAATTCCTCCGTCATATCGTTGTTTTCAAAGAATTCAACAGGGAAATCCACATCAACACTGTCTTTATCCTTGCCGCATTCTACGTCCAGGGTAATGTGATCATTTTCATTGATCTTATACTTTACATCACCGTTAAAGAAAAACTCGAGATCATCCGAGTCGGTGCTGCCGGAAACGGTGGCATCAATCTTTTCTAATTTATCGGTATTATAAATCGTGAAAATCGAAAAATCATCAGATTCTTGTTCGATATAAATGGAATTTTTACTTACTTTGTCCTCTATTCTCCATCCGCCAAGGCTTACGGGGTTTCCATTTGTGCTTTCGTTTGCATCATCCTGAGTATTTATGCTGTCTTTTCCTGCATCAGGTTCTGCATAGACGGAAGGGGTAGCAAGCGTAAAGCTAAGCGCTGCGGCCAGTAATACCGACCATATTTTTTTAGATCGTATTCTCATGATACTTTCCTTTCAGCAGGCTGATATTCAGCCGGGGGATGTGCCTGCAGCATCGCCCGCAGGAGCGTGAGAGTAAAGTCCACGAATCCTTTTTTCACAGTAACAGGATCATTATACCACAGTTTCGGGATTATCTGCTGCCGGAGTGTTCTTCGTTGTAAGTAAGCCCCGAAAAGGCTATAATATGATACAAACGCCAAAAGTCCAAATGGCGTTTGAACTTGTTCAAAAAGTCATTTGACTTTGGGCGTCAAACAACACGGAAAAATGTCCGGTGGACATTTTTCGGGCATGTTTTGACGCGCTATGCGCGGCAATGCCCCGTTATTGCGAGAGTTGCTGAAAGCAACGGAGCAATTCGTTGTATCAAAACAATGATTCAGTACTTTTGGCGTCCGAATCATAATATAAAAAAGCACGGGAGGTATGAAGACTTATGGAAGTAAGTATATCTGAAAGCCATAAATATACTGTAGATGAATTTGAAGCACTGCCTGAAAACGAAAGATATGAGCTTATCGACGGGGAATTATATCCATTATATGCAATGGGCGAGCCCCTGAGGGTTCATATGGAGCTGGTAATGAGGCTTTCCAACATCATATTTAATTTTATCGACTCAAATAAGGGAGACTGCCGCGTTTATCCCGCTCCCTTCGGCGTGCGCCTTAATGAGGAGGAGGATACGGTCCTGGAGCCGGATATCACGGTTGTCTGCGACAGGGACAAGCTTACGGATAAGGGCTGCAGCGGTGCTCCCGACTGGGTGATCGAGGTTGTGTCACCGGGAAATCCCGCACACGATTACCTTGATAAGCTGAAGCTTTATACGGAGGCGGGAGTAAGGGAATACTGGATCGTAAATCCCGCCAAGAAAAGCGTTACGGTTTATAATTCCGACGATCCCTACCTTCCGAGGTCCTTTACATTTGAGGATACGGTAAAGGCAGGTATTTACGATGATTTATATATTGACTTCAGGGCACTTGACGAAAAGATATGGTAAAAGACAGGATAAGCGTATCCGTCAGGGAGCTGGTGGAATTTATCCTGCGGAGCGGAGATATAGACAACAGGCGCCGGACCGTCAGGGCGGATGCCATGCTGGAGGGCGGCAGGATACACAGGATGCTCCAGAAAAGGGAGGGACCGGATTATCGTGCGGAGGTACCATTACGCCATATTATTTCCTTTGAGGATTATGAGCTCGTGATCGACGGAAGAGCAGACGGGATCATCTGCGCTGATAATGAAACGGTTGTTATTGATGAAATAAAGGGGGTATATAAGGAGCTTAAACGTATTAAGGAGCCTGAAACCGTGCATCTTGCCCAGGCAAAATGCTACGCTTATATCTATGCCCTGCAGAACGCTCTTAATGAGATAAACGTCCGAATGACCTATTGTAATATGGAGTCTGAGGACGTTAAATATTTTCATCAGGGCTTTACCTTCGGGGAATTAAAGGCCTGGTTTGACGCCCTTATCGGGGAATACCGGCGCTGGGCTTCATTTTCATATGAGTGGAGGGTAAAGAGAAACGCCTCCATAAAGAAGCTTCAGTTCCCTTTTACATACCGTAAGGGTCAGAAGGAGCTTGCAGAGGGAGTCTACAGGACTGTTTTCCATGAAAAACGGCTGTTCTTAAATGCTCCTACGGGCACAGGAAAGACACTGGCGGTGCTGTTTCCCGCCATTAAGGCCATGGGTGAGGGCTTGACGGAGCGTATCTTTTATGCCACCGCAAAGACCGTTACAGCTACCGTGGCAGCGGAGAGCTTTGAAGAATTAAGGAAGCAGGATTTCCTCTTTAAGACCGTGACCCTTACCGCAAAGGAAAAGATCTGTGCCCTGAAGGACAGTGAGGGTACACCCTGTAATCCCGTTGACTGTCCCTTTGCCAAAGGCCACTATGACAGGATAAATAACGCGCTTTATGATTTCCTTACAAAGGAGGATGATCACTCGAGGGAAAGGATAATGGAATTTGCCCTGGAGAGAAAGGTCTGCCCCTTTGAGCTGTCCCTTGATCTCTCTTTATTCTGCGACTCCGTGATACTTGACTATAATTACTGCTTTGATCCGGGGGTAAAACTAAAGCGCTTTTTCGGAGAGGGCGTTAACGGGAACTATATCTTTCTTGTGGATGAGGCCCACAATCTGGTCGACAGGGCGAGGGAAATGTTTTCTGCGGAGCTTTTTAAGGAAGACTTCCTGAAGGTCAGGGCAAAGTTTATGGAGGGGTGGAATGCCCTTGCAGATACCCGTCCAGCCACAAGCAAAGATATCCGGAAGGAAAAAGCAAGGCAGAACCTTATTAAGCTTATAAAGAGGCTTATGACGAATCTTTCAAACTGCTCCAGAGCCCTGATACCCTTAAAGAAGCTCTGCGACAGCAGGGAGGAGGGAGCCATCAGGGATCCGGAGCTTGAAGAGTTTACGGATGTACTTACAAGGACGGAACTCATTTTCGGGGAGCTTCTGGAGGAAGCCGGAACCGCAGAGGTCAGTATCGATAATGAGGCACTGGAGCTTTATTTTAATATACGCTCCTTCCTCGATTTTTATGAGACCGAGGATGAATCCTATGTAAATTACGCGGAGCTCACCGGTGACGGGAGGCTAAAGGTAAAGCTCTTTAACGTAAATCCCGCAAAGGAGATAAGGAAATGCACCGACAGGGCGAGAAGCACGGTTTTCTTTTCCGCAACCCTCTTACCCGTTACCTACTATATGGATCTTTTAAGCGGTGACAGGGAGGATTACACCATATATGCAAGCTCCTCCTTTGACAATTCAAAAAGAGGTGTTTTTGTTTCACGGGATGTAAGTTCCAAATACACGAGGAGAGGCGAGAACGAATACCGGAGGATAGCGGCGGAGATCTATGAGATAGTGAGTGTGAAACGGGGGAATTATATGGTGTTCTTCCCGTCCTACGCCTTTCTGAAGGAGGTTTCAGAGAAGTATCTGTCTTCCTTTGATTCCGGGGAGCAGGAGATCATTATCCAGGAAAGGTATATGGATGAGGATAAAAGACGGGATTTTCTCGGGAACTTTGAGAGGTCGGACTGTTTACTTGCTTTCTGTGTTGCGGGAGGTATCTTTGCGGAGGGGATAGATTTAAGGGAGGAGAGACTTATCGGAGCCGTCATCGTGGGGACGGCGCTGCCCCAGGTGTCCTTTGAACGCAGCATCTTAAAAGCTTATTTTGACGAAAGGGAGCTTGACGGCTTTGATTACTCCTACCGTTATCCAGGTATGAATAAGGTGCTGCAGGCTGCGGGACGGGTGATAAGAACAGAGAGCGACCGCGGAATAGTGGCGCTTCTGGACGAGCGCTTCCTGACAAGGGGCTATAGGAGGCTCTTCCCCAGAGAGTGGGATAATGTAAAGGAGATAGACCTCCCTTCCGCCGACGAAGAAGTATCAGGCTCTTGGGACAATGGGATTTAAGCCGGGCGCGCGTAGCACGTAACAATGCGTATTTAATCAAAATGTGACTTTT
>CADCQV010000042.1 GCA_902803625.1 uncultured Lachnospiraceae bacterium | reverse complement strand
CTACCTTCGTCAAACTGACTGCGGACGAGCGGACGGCCTATGAAGCACTCGGTATCGGGAGCAAGGAATGATATAAGGAAAAGTGAATCATGCAAAATAAGATGTATCAGGTATCCACACTACAGGCTCTTGCCCTGGGATACAGCAAAGCAGTAATAAGTGTAGGAGAGCTGCTTCAGGAAGGCGACACTGGGCTTGGAACCTTTGAAGACGTGAATGGCGAAATGATCCTGATGGATGGTCATTGCTATAGGGCGGATCAGGACGGAAATGTGACAGAGATCCCGCTTGAAACGGGGGTTCCCTTTTCGGCTGTAGCAAAATTTTGCGGTGAGCAAGAGTTTTTGCTTAAGGACATTTTGGATATCACGTTGCTCCGCACAGAGCTGACAAGAAAGATAGAAGAGAGATTTGGCCTCAACAGCATGCATGTTGTGAGGATTGATGGGGTATTTGAAAAGGTGGACGCCAGATCAGAGGCTCCGTACAAGTCGCATCATGTCACATTAAAGGAAGTGCTTGGCATGACGCAGAAGGCGTTTATTTTTGAAAATATCCGAGGGTCTCTGGTGGGGGTATATTTCCCCGATTATATGGATGGTATTAACATGCCCGGATGGCATCTTCATTTTCTTTCCGAGGACAGATCAAAAGGAGGTCATGTTTTTGATGTGTCGGTTCAGGAGGGTATTGCAAAAGTTGACAAGATTACCAATATTTTTATAAATCTTCCTAAGGAAGCTGCTTTTGATACCTATTCTCTTAAGCAGGATCTGCAGGCTGAAATAAAATCTGTTGAATAAAGGTGAGGGATTATTATATGTTGATAAAACCTGCTATTGAACGTTCCGATATGATTTATTGTGCGCTGTGTAAAGATGCGCCATGTAATAGCGCATGTTTGGCTATGGATCCAGCCAGGGCATTACTTGGAATCTGGTTTGACAATCAGGATGTTGCAGCAATGAAACTTCCTGAGAAAAATGCCTGCGCAGACTGTAGTGCACCATGCGAAAAAGCATGTGTAAATAGCGGGAGTGTTCCAATTAAAGGCCTTATGACTGCCCTATATGAAAAAGTAAAACCTGAGGTAGAAGTTGCTATACCGGATGATGAGAATAGGCTTAAGTGTGATATATGCGGAGTACCGCTTGAAAATCCATTTCTTTTGTCTTCATCTGTAGTTGCATCCACCTACGACATGTGTGCAAGAGCTTTTGAAGCAGGCTGGGCAGGGATATCTTTTAAGACAATCTGCTCATTTGACATTCATGAAGCTTCTCCGAGATATTCTGCAATCAAGGGAGATAACGGAAGCATAATTGGCTTTAAGAATATCGAGCAGCTTTCAGATCACAGCGTAGCTGAGAACATGGAGATATTCAGAAAACTGAAAGAAAATTACCCATCAAAGTTCATTCTTGCATCAATTATGGGACAGGACGAAGCGGAATGGGAGTCACTAGCTAAGATCTGTGAAGAAAACGGAGCAGATGCAATTGAGCTTAATTTCTCATGCCCAAACATGCAGGAAGATGGCCTTGGATCAGATATAGGCCAGGTACCTGAACTGGTTGAGAGGTTTACCAGGGCAGCTAAAAGAAGTACGACTATTCCGGTTCTAGCGAAGCTTACACCTAACGTTGCCACAATGAGTCCTGCTGCAGAGGCAGCACTACGTGGCGGTGCGGATGGGATAGCTGCGATCAATACCATAAAAAGCATTGTCGGAGTAAGTCCATATACATTTGTTTCGGCACCTGCAGTAAAGGGAAAGTCTGCAGTTGGTGGTTACAGCGGAAATGCCGTAAAACCCATAGCACTCAGATTTATTGCTGAAATTGGCCAGAATCCAACACTTAAAGGAATGCATATAAGCGGAATTGGCGGAATCGAAACCTGGAGGGATGCTCTTGAGTTTATCCTTATGGGGGCTGGCTCAATACAGATAACGACTGCTGTAATGCAATATGGATACAGGATAATAGATGAACTGAAGGAAGGACTGAATTATTACCTTGTACAAATGGGAATAAAATCTGTAAAAGACGTTATTGGTGCAGGTCTTGACAGCGTAAGTGATACAACTGATGTACTGGAGAGAGACACAGTTCTTTTCCCTGCATTTAATCTGGAAAAATGTAATGGCTGTGGAAGATGTGTTATCTCCTGTAATGACGGAGGGCATCAGGCAATCAGATTCGATGACCGTAAACCAAAGCTCGACGGAAGCAAATGCGTGGGATGCCACCTGTGCAAGCTTGTGTGTCCTAATGATGCGATTGAAGCAGGAAAAAAGCGTATAAAAAAGATGGATAGACCATAACTTCTAGGAGACCAGCTATGAACATCAACAAGAATAAGTTGAATAAAAAGGTTTTAATAGCTATTACCTGCATGCTTATTTCATATACAGCTGGATGTGGAAGGAAT
>CADCQV010000041.1 GCA_902803625.1 uncultured Lachnospiraceae bacterium | reverse complement strand
TCATAAACCACTCTCTCCGCGTAGCCTAAGCCCCAGCAGATATCGAATATCCGGTCCTCGATCGCGTTTGTTTTCAGGTAATACTTATTATATATCCTGAAGCTGTCCCTGAAATGATGAAAGGCCGCAGCTTTACTGGATCTGTAGATCTTTTTTATACTGGCGGAGTGGAGATGGTCATAGCGGCACCGGGTAAGAACCCCCGTTTTATAGCCATGTGCACGGAAACGCCGCGCAATGATGATCTCCTCCGAATAGAGGAAGGTCCTCTCGTCAAAGCCCTGAACCTCCTTAAATTTCCTGGCATCCACCGCGAAGAAGGATCCCTCAACGACCCCGGCCTCCGTAAACTCCTTATCCGACCCCTCAAGCCCTGAACGTATCCGTTTCTTGTCAAGATTAAAAAGGATAAGGAATAAGCTCATAAGTACTCCGGGAAAGCCCGGCAGATCCCACACATTATAGCCCTGCCTCACAAGAGGAGCCACGGAAGCAAAGCCCGGATTCCTGTCCAGCGCTTTTACCATTTCTTCCGCCGTGTCCTCCGTAAAGAATACGTCCGGATTGGCAAAGAAAAGGATATCCGGCCTGAAATGCTTAAGTGCGTAAAGCGCTCCGCTGTTGTTCCCTGCGGAATAGCCACCGTTCTCCGCTCTTTCGATAACGGAGACCTTCCCGTCCTCTTCCTGTTTCAGCCGCTCATAGGAGCCGTCCCCTGATGCGTTGTCCACGACCACGATATTATCAAGGACACCGTAACCCCTGACCTTATTCAGGAGCTCCAGGGTGCGGGCGCTGTCTTTGTAGTTTAAGATGATCAGTGTTGTTTTCATGTCATCTCCAGTATAGTCCTGCATAAATGCTCCCAGCTGAAGCGTTCGGCGTCATCAAGTATATTCTTCCTGAAGTCCGTATTCCCGTCCTTCAGCTTATAGAACCTTTCAATCCCGTCCCTCAGGGCCGCTGCGTCCCCGGGCTCCGTAAGTACCCCCGTGACTCCGTCGGTGACCACCTCAGGCAGTCCCCCGACCCTTGTGGCTATTACCGGCTTTTCGAATCCGAAGGCCATCTGGGCGACGCCGCTCTGGGTGGCGTCAATATAGGGAAGCACCACGGCGTCGCAGTTCTCGAAATAGCCCTGGATATCATTGTCCGGAATATAGCTGTCCACCACGTCAACCCGGTCTCTAAGCGCTGCATCCGACAGAAGCTCCCCGTATTCTGCCCTGCTTCCTCCGAAATCCCCGGCTATTGTGAGACAGACATCCGGCAGCTCCTTTACAGCCTCCAGAAGATATTTCAAACCCTTGTAAGGACGGACAAGACCGAAAAACAACAGCCTTTTTTCCGGAGAGCTTTTTTCCTTTATCTCCCCCGTCCTGAAAGCCGCATAGGTGGGGTGCATATTAACCCTGTACTTCGCATCCGGCAGTATGGTCAGGAGATCCCGGACCTCCTTTTCCGAATGAAGAATAAAAAAATCCCCCTTCGAGAGAGTGAGCTTTGTAAGGAATCTGTCCATTATAAAGCGCTCGTGGGGGAACACATTGTGACAGATAAAAAGAACCGGCTTTTTCAGAAAGGAGGTAAGTATCCGGTAGCAGGGCGCAAAATAGGGGTGCCACCACTGTATTATCACGAGATCCGGATCATAATGGTTTATGGTAAAGGCGGTCTTTATGATATTAAAGGGATTCGCGGTGTTTATAAGAAACAGCGCGTCATCTATCTTAAACCGGTCATTGGAGTAGTCCCGCTGCTCCTGCTTAAACAGAAGCTTCGGATACTGCATTTTATATGATATGGTCCGGACCTTCGCCATTTCCTTTAAGCTTCTGACCAGAAGTCCGGTATAATGGGCTATCCCGCTCTTATAGGGGTAAACCGGTCCTATTACCGCTATCCTCTTTTTCCCTGTCATCCTTTTTTATATCCTTCTCGACTCCGGCCTCAAACCGTCTCAGCCGGTACTGCACATCCTCCATTATCTTCCGGTTCGCCGCCATCAGGTCAGCCTGAAATCCCATCATAAAGGTGGTAAAGGAAAGCATAATAAGTGTACTGGCCAGGATCAGCGACTGGATATGTCCCATTCCCGCTCCATTCATAAAGAAGATCAGGAACCTTATCATTATTATCAGCCCCGCAATAAGGGGGACGAGACCTATGGCAGTAAAAAAGGTCAGGGGTCTGTACATCATATAAGCCCTTATTATCGTAAGCACAGACTTCTTTATGTACCCGCTCATGCTGGAGAAAAGCCTGGACTTTCTGAGCTCCCTGTTGGTACGGATCGGCACCGAGGTTATGGCCATCTGGTTCCTTCCGGCCTGGACTATGGTTTCCAGCGTATAGGTATAATTATTGATGACATTCAAACGCAGCGCAGCTTCTCTCGAAAATGCCCTGAAGCCGCTCGGTGCATCGGGAATATCGGTATTTGATGCGACCCTCACCACAAATGATCCGAGGTGCTGGAGCTGCTTCTTCACCGGCGAAAAATCCGGCGTGTCGTCGATCGGCCTCTCCCCGATTACTATCTCCGCCTTACCATCCAGAATGGGACGAATAAGCTTTTCAATGTCCTCTCCACAGTACTGGTTATCGGCGTCCGTATTTACTATTATGTCGGCACCCTCCCGAAGACAGGCATCGAGTCCTGCGATAAAGCCCTTTGCAAGCCCCTTGTTGTTCGGGAAATTCACCACATAGTTCACGCCCCAGTTCTTTGCCACCTCTACGGTATTGTCCCGGCTTCCGTCATTTATTATCAGAACCTCTATCTCGTCTATGCCGTCAATATGCTTCGGCAGGTCGTTTAAGGCTATCTCCAGTGTATCCGCCTCATTAAGGCAGGGGATCTGTATAATGAGCTTCATCAGGTCATCTCCTTGGCAATGTACATCGGGCGGTTCTTTGTTTCCAGATAGGTCTTGCTCAGGTACCAGGCTGCTATACCGAGGAAGAACAGGTTAAGGGAGGAGAAAAAACCGATAACCCCTATAATAAGCGGCACCATCGGCCAGATACCAAGATAAAGAAGTATCCCTCCAACCACAGAAAAGACAAAAAACAGAAAGGTCAGGATCCCTCCGGTCCAGGACATCATTTCCAGTGGAAAGGTGGAAAAGGCAATGATCCCCTCTATGGCGTATATTAAGAGCTTCCAGAAGGACCACTTTGTCTCTCCCGCCACACGTTCGATATTTTCAAATTCCAGCCACTTTGTCCTGAAGCCTACCCAGCCGTATATACCCTTGGTAAAGCGGCAGTAATCTCCCATCGAAAGAACCGCATCCGTCATCTGTCTTGTCATTATGCGGTAATCTCTGGCGCCGTCCACCACCTCCGTTGCGCAGATCTTATCCATCAGCCGGTAAAAGCGCCTCGCAAAAAATGAGCGTATAAGGGGCTCTCCCTTTCTCGTGACCCTTCTCGTGGCAGCCGAGTCATAGCCCTCATTTACAACTGCCTCATACATTTCCGGGAGAAGTGCCGGCGGATCCTGCAGATCCACATCCATACAAACCACATAGTCTCCCTTTGAATTTTCAAAGCCTGCGTAAAGTGCGGCTTCCTTTCCGAAATTTCTGGAAAAAGAGATATATCTTATACAGGGGTCCTTCTCCGCAAGCTCCTTTATCAGGGACAGGGTCCTGTCCTTAGAGCCGTCGTCCACAAAAATAAGCTCAAAGGAGGTGTCGGGATAGCTTACCCTGAATTCCTCCATGGTCTTATGCATTTCTTTGTAGAAGAAGGGGATTACCTCCTCTTCATTCCAGCACGGTACTACTACACTTAAAAGCTTCATCATTAATCCTTAATCTTCGGGTTTCTTTCGTATTATATCGCCCTTTTCGGGTCTTTCGGAAAATCCTGCAAAAAGCTCTTCCTTCGGGTGCGGTGCACTTTCCACCTCTCCTCTTTCCGGGGAGTAAATGGATCTGACAACGGCATCAACATTCCTAAGATCCCTCTTCATAATCTCCACCCGGTCGCCTACGGAAAATTTGTTTTTCTGAAAGAGCCTTGCCCTGCCTTCGCTGTCAATATCCTCTGTCCGTCCCAGATATACGTACTCCTTGCTGTAGGTGGAGCCGGTGTAGATCTGGGAATCCGGCCCGGGCTTTCCGAAGAAAAATCCGGTACAGAAGTCCCTTGTGGTGCACTTCCCTATCTCTTCCCTGTAAAGAGCCTTATTGGCTTCATATTTTTCCGGTGATTCGAAATAATCATCTATGGCTTTTCTGTATGTCCTTGCCGTCACAGCGACGTAAAGAGCCGCCTTCATCCTGCCCTCCACCTTGAAGCTGTCAATCCCCGCTTCCACAAGCTCCGGAATATGCTCTATCATGCAGAGATCCTTAGAATTAAAGATATAGGTGCCTCTTTCATTTTCCTCAACCGGCAGATACTCTCCCGGTCTGGTCATTTCCGAAAGTGCATATTCCCATCTGCAGGGATGCGTGCATTCTCCGTGATTCGCGTCCCTTCCCGTAAAGTAGTTTGACAGAAGACAGCGTCCGGAATAGGAAATGCACATGGCTCCGTGGACAAAGGATTCTATTTCCACAGTATCCGGAATATGTTCCCTTATCTCCTTTATTTCCTTTAAGGAAAGCTCCCTTGCCGTCACTATCCTCTTTGCCCCCTGCTCAGCCCAGAAAAGGACCGTCCTGTAATTCGTATTATTTGCCTGGGTGCTGATATGGAGCTCCGTGTCGGGACAAAGCTCACGGGCAAGGGTAAAGAGCCCGGGATCCGAGATAAGAAGGGCATCCGGCGCTAAAACATTAATGTCCCGGAAGAAGCTTTCCGCCTCTTTTATGTCCTCATTGTGGGCGAAAATATTAGCGGTAATAAAAACCCTTACTTTATTGTCATGGGCAAAAGCTATGGCTTCCTTCAGCTCCTCTTTGCTGAAATTTCTCGCATTAGCCCTGAGACCCAGAACCTCCCCGCCGAGATAAACGGCATCCGCCCCATAGTAAACAGCGGTCTTCAGTTCCTCCGGTCCCTTGGCCGGTATCAAAAGCTCAGGTTTTTTGTCCCTCATTATCCTTCACGGCAACGGCAATCCCGTCTCCGATCGGCAGTAATGCCGCGGTAAAACGGTCTGATGCCGTTATTTCCTTCAAAAATTCTCTCATTCTTTTATGGATGGTACGGTTTCTCCGTTCCACCGCATATCTCGATTCCAGTATATCCCCTTCCTGCAGGCAGTTATCGGCGATAATGAGTCCGCCGGGCTTTATGAGCCTGTCAGCCTCCTTCAGGTAAAAGGGATACTGGGCTTTCGCCGCATCAATAAATACCATATCAAAGCTTTCCTGTAAAGCGGGAAGTATATCTGCGGCATCCCCGGATATCAGCCTTATTTTATCGGAATATCCGGACTTTTCAATATTCCGGAGAGCCGGGGCTATCCTTTTTTCATAATTCTCTATGGTGCTTATCCTGCATTCCGGAGAAGTGTATTCCGCCATAAAGATCGCGGAAAATCCTACGGCAGCTCCTATCTCGAGGATACTTCCGGGGTTACGCTCCTTCAGTATGAAGCGCAGAAATGCCTGGGTATCCTTTCTTATTACGGGGATGCGATTATCCCGTGCCTCCCTTTCGAGGGCATCCAGAAAAGGAGTATTGCCCTTATACAGGGAATTAATAAACCCCGTAAGCCTTTCGTTTCCGATCATTATTTATCCCGATCTTCCGCTTCCTCAGTCGATGACTCTTCGTCCTCGGCCATTATCTCCATCATATCCTGGGCGGTCTGGGAGGTATTCAGCGTATATGTGCCGGGAGAAAGCTTTCCGTGATACTCCGAAAGTCTCTCCTGTACAAAGAAAAGGGTCTTATCCTTGATAAGTCCCGAGTTTTCAAGGATTTCGCCTATATCCATGGCTGATGATCCCATCGGAATGGTAACCTCTATGTCCCTCCCCGGTTCGGAGGACATCGCTTCCTCGGCAAAGACCCTGTATCCGAAATCGTATGCCTTAAAGCCCAGCTTGTATATGAAGGATACCAGAACCAGCACGATAAGGATACGTACCAGCATGGCCGCCAAATTTACAAAGAAGTGTCTGACCTTCAATTAAAAATCTATCCTTTCCATGGTCATGGTCAATATTTCCCGCATCATTTTGCAGAAAGCGGATTCAGCCAGGAGATATTCGTTTATAACGGGTTCCATGAAAACATCTTCATATTTATCCGCAAAACTCTTTAGCTCCTCCAATACATCCTTCCCCGGCTCAAAGGAAGCCGTCAGCTCGAGGTTTCTCTTTTTCAGCTCCTCCGCCTTTTCCAGAAGCTCCGGATGAGCGCTTATCAGCCTTTTTTTCTCATGGTACTCCCTGTACTCCGGCGTATCCTTTATACATTCCGTAAATGCCAGCACATCATCATAAAGCCTTGCGTCCACTTTTCAGACCTCCATAATGATCGGAAGGATCATGGGACGTCTCTTTGTCTTCTTCCAGAGGTAATCGGAAAGATCATCCTTCAAAGTGCCTTTTATCCTTCCCCAGTCGCTGATACCCTTTTCTGCAAGAGTGTCCAGCGACTCCTCCAGTATTTCCGTTGAATCCTCGAGCAGTGCATCGGATTCCCTTACATAGACAAAGCCCCGTGAAATAATGTCAGGACCTGCCAGCACCTGTCCTGTGCCCTTCTCAAGAGTGAGAACGATGATAACTATTCCGTCCTCGGCGAGATGCTGCCTGTCTCTGAGTACCACATTCCCTACATCTCCCACACCGAGACCGTCCACAAATACGGCTCCCGTATGAACATGCCCGGTCACCTCCGCGCCGCTCTCCTCCGAAAGCTCCAGCACGTCCCCGGAGTGGATCATCAAAATATGGTCGTGGTCATAGCCAAGCTCCTCGGCAATATTCGCCTGTGCATGCCGGTGTCTGTATTCACCGTGTACGGGTATGGAATACGTGGGCTTTACCAGCGAATATACAAGCTTTATCTCCTCCCTGCAGGCGTGCCCGGAAACGTGTGCCTCCTGAAAGATCACATCCGCGCCCTTGCTTTCCAGCTCGTTGATTATCCTGGATACGGACTTTTCATTACCGGGTATCGGCGTGGATGAGAAGATTATGGTGTCATTCGGCTTTATGCTTACCTTTTTATGCATATTCATGGCCATGCGTGAAAGCGCTGCCATGGACTCTCCCTGGCTCCCTGTGGTCACGAGGACCACCTTATCGTCCGCATAGTCCTTCATCCGGTCTATGTCGATAAGGGTGTTTTCGGGAATATTTATATAGCCAAGCTCCTGGGCGGTATTTATGATATTCACCATGGAGCGGCCTTCCACAATGACCTTCCGGCCGTATTTATATGCGGTATTGATGATCTGCTGGACCCTGTCCACATTGGAGGCGAAGGTCGCTATTATGATCCTGCCCTTTCTGTGGCTGTCAAAGAGCCCGTCAAAAACCGCCCCTATGCTGCGTTCGGACCTTGTGAAGCCTTCCCTCTCCGCATTCGTGCTGTCGCACATAAGCGCGAGGACGCCCTTTTTCCCTATTTCTCCGAGCCTCTGCAGATCTATGGCATCTCCGAATACAGGCGTATAATCCACCTTGAAGTCCCCGGTATGCACCACTATACCCGCAGGCGAGTAGATCGCCAGAGCCGAGGCATCTGCTATGGAATGATTCGTCTTTATGAACTCTATCCTGAACTGCCCCAGATTTATGGACTGCCCATGCTTCACAACCTTCCGCTTGACACTGCCTATCAGCCCATGCTCTTCAAGCTTCCGGTCGATTAAGCCGATGGTAAGCTTCGTGGAATAGATGGGTGCATTCACCTCCTTCAGAACATAAGGAAGTGCGCCGATATGGTCTTCATGCCCGTGGGTTATTATGAAGCCCTTTACCTTGTCGATATTCTCTTTCAGATATGTGACATCGGGAATACAGAGATCTATCCCCAGCATATCGTCCTCGGGAAATGCGATGCCGCAGTCCACTACAATAATACTGTCTTCGTATTCAAAGGCAGTAATATTCAGACCGATCTGCTCAAGACCCCCGAGAGCAATGATCCTGAGCTTTGAGCCCGATGCGTTTTTGTACTTTTTCAAATATTACCTCCAAAAAACCGGAGCGGGGCATTTGTCACGGAAAAAGCCTCTGCCTTCCCGCCGCATCACAGCTCGATGTCAACATCCTCGAGTATTTCTCCAAGGGCTTCCACCGCTTTTTCAAGCTCTTTTTCATCCTCCACGGTTTCGTAGAGAATGTTTTCTCCGTCGTCCCCATCCGGTACGGCCCTCAAAACAAAAGCCTCAGCGTCTCCCTCTTCTTCCTCGGTGCAGAGAAGATAGGAGTTCTGTCCGACCGTTGCTTCAGCAAGTACAAAATACTCTGTTTCTGTTCCGTCTTCCTGTGTGAATACCACGCTGTCCATTTTATCCGCGGTCCTTTCCGCTGTTAAGGAAATCTCCGAGGATCACGGCCGCCGCCACGCTGTCCACGTGCGACTTCCTGTCCTTTTCGTTCCTTATATTCTCTTCATCCATTATCCCGTTTGCTTCCACCGTCGTAAGTCTCTCATCCTGGAAACGTACCGGCAGACCCGTCCGCCTGGCCAGCATCTCGCCAAAGGCGGTCGCCTTTTCGGCTCTTTCACCCCTGCTTCCGTCCATGTTCAGCGGAAGTCCGATGACGATAAGCTCTGCCTTTTCGGATGAAATGATCTCCTCGATACGCGCACAGGTACGCCGGAGAGTCTTTTCCTTCTGTCTCCGTATGATCTCAACTTCCCTTATTACGGTACCGGTCGCATCAGTTACCGCCACTCCGATGGTTTTTGATCCATAGTCAAGCCCGAGATATTTCAATCCTTATCCCATCCGCTGCTCTTTATGTACTGCTTCAGCAGCTCCTCCACAAGTTCATCCCTCTCAACCTTCATGATCAGGCTTCTGGCATTATTGTGGCTGGTAATGTAGGTGGGATCACCGGACATGATATAGCCTACGATCTGGCTTATCGGATTATAGCCCTTTTCCGTAAGCGCCTCATAAACTGTGGACAAAACCACCTTAACACCTGTTTCCGGCTCTTTTTCAACCTTAAACATCTGGGTGTTTCCTAAATCCTGCATACTTTTTTCCTTTCCTTTTGTGTATTCTTCACTTCACGGGGCCGGTTCGTACGGGAGAACCGTAAACGGATCTGCTGCTAGCCATGATACTCTCCGTTGTAAGAGATCAGAGTCACATCCTTTACGCCGTCGACTCCCCGTACCTTGTCGGCGATATCCAGTTCCTTTTCGCTCAGGTCGAGGGTCACGGATACTTCGTTGTCCTCTCCCCTTGAGATCTTGCTCTTCACTCCATGAGGTATATCCTTCAAAAGCTCCAGCACCTTCGTTTCCGCAGCGTCATTTCCGTGGAATATCATTACAAATGAACGTGCCTTTGCCTGACGTCTGTGCATTACCGCAACTATCAGCAGCATAAACAGCATTCCCGCGGCCGCCAGAAGATACATGCTGGCTCCGATGGTTATTCCCATTGTAATGGACCAGAAGAGGTACATAATATCCAGAGGCTCCTTCACCGCACTTCTGTATCTCACAATGGACAGGGCACCCACCATACCAAGGGAGATAACGATATTCGTGCTGATGGCCAGAGTTACCATACAGGTGAGAACCGTCATCCCTATAAGCGTAAGTGCGAAGCTCCTGCTGTAGATAACCCCGTTAAAGTAACGCTTGTATATCTCGTAGATTATCAGTCCTATGATGAGAGCCAGCAGCATATCCACCATTATCGTCATAAGGGTGCTAAGGGATATGGACTGGTTATACATATCCGATTCCAGTATGGACTTCTTTATCATTGATTTAACGCTCATGTCCTGTTATTGTCTCTCCTTCCGTTTATACGATCCTTTCCAAACCGCGTATGTCCCGCATCCTGTCGCTGCAGAGTACAAACTTCGACGCTGCCAGCTGCACCGCGGCACCCGGCTCTATCAGATCCTTCACATTATCCGGGAGGTATTCCGTATACTTTACCTCCATTATCAGCTTCCCCGTTTCAAATATCTCAAAAACCGGGGTACTCCTGTCAAACAGGTCGAAGCTCATAAACCCGGAACGCACGTGCTCGTCAAAGGTCACTCTCACCGTGCCGGGTCCGTAGACAAAGGGGATCCTGTCATAATCAACTATCACCGAAGGCCGTAAACCCCCGGATACCGAAGCAAGATAAAAGCTTCTCAGGACCTCCTCCTCTCTCTTTTCAAGAAAGGCCAGGTCCCCGTCAAGGATCATCCGAAGCTCCTCCCTGTCTATCCGGGCGGAGGTTTTCAGAATATAGCTTCCCTGCTTCGCCTTGCGCTCAAGCTTTATATAGTCATCCGAATAATTGTAGATCCTTATGCGGTATTTTTCCCGGGTCAGTGTCCCCGCCTGCTTGGTGATATAGGCACTCTCCCATATATCGTCAAAGTACAGGCTCCTTATGAGATAGCTGCCTCCGGCAGCGTGGCTGTCAATATGGGCGCACTCCCCCAGCCTCCGCCTGATAAGCGCCGCTTCTCTTTCGGATATCAGATATTTCAGTTCATGACGATATACATCCTGCAACATCCTTAATAGTATATCCTTTCACGCCGCCTTGCGCAAGTTTTGTTACAATTCAGCGGCTTGCCGGGCC
>CADCQV010000040.1 GCA_902803625.1 uncultured Lachnospiraceae bacterium | reverse complement strand
AGTGTAAAGCAGGATCTCTGGTTTGCTTCAAAGGACACGATTTCAAAGATCTATGACGGCGATTTCAGGGATATCTTTGAAAGGGTCTATGAGGAGGAATTTAAGGAAAAATTCGACAAAGCGGGAATAGAGTATTTTTACACCCTTATAGATGACGCGGTGGCAAGGGTTATGAGAAGTAAGGGAGGCTTTATCTGGGCCTGCAAGAATTATGACGGGGATGTCATGAGCGATATGATGGCTGCAGCCTGCGGTTCTCTCGCAATGATGACCTCCGTTCTTGTGAGCCCCGACGGAAAGTATGAGTACGAGGCAGCTCACGGCACCGTGCAGAGGCACTATTATAAGCACCTGAAGGGTGAGGAGACAAGCACGAATTCGGTTGCCACCATATTTGCCTGGAGCGGGGCGCTTCGTAAGAGAGGAGAGCTTGACGGTATAGCTGAGCTAAAGGAATTTGCGGACAGGCTCGAGAAAGCCACCCTTGATACGATCGAAAGCGGTGAAATGACAGGGGATCTCGCGCTTATTTCGGAGCTCCCAGATGTGAAGAAGCTTAATACCCTTGAGTTTATTAAAGCTGTCAGAGGCAGGCTGTAAATCTGAGCAGGGTTTTGTCATCCTGAGCGTCAGCGAAGGATCTTGCCACCCGGAGGGAAGATTCTTCGCTTCGCTCAGAATGACAGATGAAGAGCTCAGAATGACAGATGAAGAGCTCAGAATGATACGTGTAGAAGAGATCAATGTTATTACAGATAAGCAATATTAATAAAGCCTTCGGGGATAATGAGCTCTTAAAAAACTGCTCCCTCCATATCGAGGAAAAGGAAAAGTGCGCCCTTGTAGGGAATAACGGAACGGGGAAGACCACGCTCCTAAAGATTATTACCGGGCTTATCCCAAAGGACAGCGGAAATGTGACATTAAAGTCAGGGGCCAGCGTAGGCTATCTTTCGCAGCTTGATGCGGTTTCATCGGAGAATACGATCCTTAAGGAGCTTACTCTTTCAAAGCAGGATATCCTTGATGAGGAGGAGGAGATAAAGGAGCTGTCCCTTAAGATGAAGGGTTTAAGCGGTGATGAGCTTAATAAAGCCATGGACCGCTACGCCGCATTGCAGCATGACTTTGAATTAAAAAACGGCTATGCCGTAAGAAGCGAGATCACCGGAGTATTGAAGGGTCTGGGCTTTTCGGAGGAAGAGGGAGGAAAGGTATGCGACCACTTATCCGGAGGGCAGAAGACCCGGGTCGCTCTCGGAAAGATACTTCTTACGAGGCCGGATCTTATTATCCTTGACGAACCCACAAACCATCTGGATATTTCCTCTATCGAGTGGCTTGAGGGTTTTTTAAGGAGCTACCATGGTGCGGTTCTCCTCGTGTCCCATGACAGATTTTTCCTTGACAGGGTGGTTACAAAGGTATTTGCCTTGGAGGAGGGGACTGTCCGTACCTATAACGGAAATTACACCATCTTCAGTGAGAAGCAGAAGGCTCTCCGCGATGCACGTATCAAGGCCTACCTTAATCAGCAGGAGGAGATAAAGCACCAGGAAGAGGTAATAAGCAAACTAAAGCAGTTCAACCGGGAGAAATCCATTAAAAGGGCGGAGTCCAGGGAAAAGCTGCTCTCAAGGATGGACAGGCTTGACAGACCGGAGGAGGAACGGGAGATCAGTATAAGGATCACACCCTCCGTAGAGAGCGGAAATGATGTATTAAGTGTCGAGAATCTCAGCAAGGCCTTTCCCGGGAATACACTGTTTAAGGATATTTCCTTTGAGATAAAGAAGGGTGAAAGAGTTGCCCTTATCGGAATGAACGGGACGGGAAAGACCACTCTTCTGAAGATCATCAATAAAATGGAAAAGGGAGACAGCGGATCCTTCCGCACGGGTACAAATGTGAAGATCGGTTATTACGATCAGGAGCATCAGGTACTCCATAATGAAAAGAGTCTCTTTCAGGAGATGAGCGATGCCTTTCCTATGCTCAATAATACAAAGATCAGGAATGTGCTGGCATCCTTCCTTTTTACCGGTGATGATGTGTTTAAGCT
>CADCQV010000039.1 GCA_902803625.1 uncultured Lachnospiraceae bacterium | reverse complement strand
GATAACGAGAGGAACTTTGACGGTGAGAGGGTGAACTGCTTTGACGAGGGAGCAGCTCTCGACGAAGCGCTGGGCGACGGTTATTTCCCCTTCTTCTCAAATTCATTTCTCTGCGTACTGCAGAAGGAAGGACGAAGCGGGAAAGGAAGCGGGCGCTGTCCCATATATTCCAAGCATTCTACGGAAAGGGATCCCCTCTATCAGATTAGGACAGACATCATTGTGGACGAGCTGAATAAGAAGACAGTGATAAAGACTCCCTTTTCAAAGGAAGCCGTGCCGCATCTTCTAAGGATGGCGGACGCCTATGAAGGACTTAAAGAGGAATTCAGATCCACAAGCTTCAGACCCTGTCCCGTGAGAAAGGTCTATAACCGCTCCGGAGAGCTTATGTATCTGGAGTTCGATCACATCGTGGGGCGCAGTATGGACGAGGAGATGAAGCGGCTCCTGTCCCTGGGAAAGGGGGAGAGCTGTGTTGAAGCCATAGTGAAATTTGCGGAGGCTCTCCGGAGGGCAGCCATAAGGGAATTCTGGGCCACAAGGGAATTCGCCGAGGTATTTGAGGTTACGGGTGTTCCGGGAAGCCTTAGGAGCATGATGCTGACCGATGTGGATCTCATTTTTTCAAATCTTATTTATAATAATGGCTGGAATATCATCGATTACGAGTGGGTGTTCGATTTTCCCGTGCCGGTAGACTTCTGCATTTTCCGTGCAGTGAGCTATTTCCTTTCGTCCCTCGATATGGCAGAGCCGGAGGTCTTTGACGGAATCTTTGAAAAGATAGGCATAGACGCGGATCTTATGGATGTTTTCTATGAAATGGAAAAGGCTCTGCAAAGACATATAGCGGGAAGGCATATTTCCCTGACGGGGATGTATTCCATTTTCGGTGCGGAGAATATCCATCTGGAGGAGGCTCTCAGTAAATCAAGGCTTTTGATCCGTCCCGAAAAACCCAGGATATTCTATGACAGGGGTCTCGGCTTTCATCCCGAGGACTCACTTCTTATCAATGCCGAAAGAAATGATGAAGACAGGATAATGTTTGAGACACTGCTTCCCGAGGACTGTACCGCACTCAGGGTGGATCCCGGGGATTTTAAGTGTCTTTTAAAAATTGATAAGATCACTCTTAACGGGGCTCCTTACACGGAGATCCTTACCAACGGAACCGGTATCACCGAAAACGTCATAATCTTTGACACCGCCGATCCGCAGCTTATCCTGGAAAAGGTTTCCGGCGGCGGTATCCTCCATATCGAATACCATATAGCCACCCTTGATAAAAGGTTTTTCGAGCCTCTCGCTTATGAATTTGCGATGCCGATAGATAACGGAGGCTCCGGCTTTAAGCACCTCCTCAGGGGCAGCAGACCAGAATATATTCCGCTCACCCTGTCGGATAAGAATGAAAAAAGATGAGTACAGGACTTTAATAAGAGACATAAAGGATCCCTACGGGCTCTGGATAAGGGAAAAGGAGATAAAGCGGGAGGAAAGGGAGCTTTACCTGCCGGAGAGCTACACCCTTTTTCTGGATGGAGACGGTGACATAGATCCCGGCTTTGCCGCGGCTCTTTCGGAATACGGAGCTTTTGAGGGGGGCTTTGACTTTATCTATACGGATGAGGATGAAGAGGATAGAAACGGAAGAAGGCGTGATCCCTTTTTCAAGCCGGATCATTCCCCGGATACCCTTGACAGCTTCTATTATCCCGGAGGCCTTACCCTTATCAGTAATGACCTTATTATGCGTACCGAAAGAAAGGGGATAAAGAATAACGGAGGCCTCGATTTCCTAAGGGAGTGCGGCAAAGCCGCCCTTAAGCCGTTGCATATCCCGGAGGTTATGTACCATGCGGGATCCCACCACGAGTACCGTTATAAGGACAACGGAGGGAAGGAGGACGGGGAGACGGTGCTTCCCGAAAGCCTTGCGGTCATTATCCTTTCACGGGATCACCCGGAGCTTCTTAACGAGTGTGTTTCAGGGCTCCATTCTTCCGCGGAAAAAGAGAGCCTGAGGCTTGAATGCGTTGTAATTGATAACGGAAGCCTTGAAGAAAACACGATCAGATATGAAGCACTCGCGGAAAAATACGGCTTTTCCTATTTCAGGGAGGAACAGGCCTTTATTTATTCCGCTCTCTGCAACCGGGGAGCAGGTCTTACAAGGTCGGAGATACTCCTCTTCCTTAATGATGATATCGAGGTGCCGGAGGGCAGAATTTTTTTAAGGCAGATGATGAGGGAGGCTCTGAAGAAGAAAACCGGGGCGGTGGGCTGCAGGCTTTTATATCCCGGCGGAACGAAGATACAGCACTGCGGAATCACTCTCCTTAAAAGCGGTGCCAGCCACTGCTTTTCCGGGTATGATGATAATAAGGTTTACGGAAGGGGGATAAACCGCATAAAAAGAAACGTGTTTGCGGTTACGGGAGCCTGCCTTATGGTGGAGAGAGAAAAGTTTAACGAAGCCGGAGGGTTTGATGAGGAGCTCTCGGTAGCTTACACGGATGTGGAGCTCTGTGCGTCGCTTCTTTCCCTCGGATACTATAATGTATGCCTGAATGATTTTTTTCTGATTCACCATGAGAGCCTCTCCAGAAAGAGTGACAGTGAGGAGACGGAAAGGTACTCAAGGCTTAAGAGGGAAAGAGAGTATTTTTACGGGAAATTTGCCTCTTTGGTAAAAAACGGCGATCCCTGGTACAACGTAAACCTTACCGGGACAGAGCTTGATATGGGTGTAGATGTCCCTACGCTCCGGGACAGGATACCCTTTTATGACGCTGCGGCATTGTCCTCGGCAGCGGGATATTCCAGGAACTTAAAAAAGGCCGCGGAGGGTGTGCTTTTATACAATATTGAATTCTGCGGTATAAGGCAGTCGGATGCTGAGGGACACGAAAACTTTCTGGAGATAAGCGGCTGGGGCTTTGTACACGGAAAGCCGGGCTATGAATACGATATACAGGTACTTATAAAAGACGGGAACAGAGCCTGTCTTCTCGAAACCGGAAGGATAAAGAGAGATGATCTCTTGATCGTGTTCCCGAAGGAGAAGGATATCCTTCTCTCCGGCTTTTCGGTAAAGATAGACTTACTCTCCTTATCCGGGGTGCCGGAAAAGGAGGATATTGCCCTTTGCTTTGCGGGTAAGGATGTTTTCGGAAGAGACAGGGGATTTATCACGTTATGAGTCTGGACGGATATTATAAGGAGCTCTACGAGCAGGAAAGAAAGAAGAATGAAAAGCTTACCCGTGAGCTTGTGCAGGCGGAAGCGGAAAACGCGGAGATGAAGGATAAGCTTGATAAGCTTAAGCAGAGTAAGCTGTTTAAGCTTATCAAGCCTTTCCGCAATGTCTATGCAAAGGGTGTTGCCGGGGTGGAAAGAGTCAGAAGGCTTGGAAGCGTCGGGGAAGTCATACGGAAGATCAAGAGTAAGAGCATAGAAAAAAAGGCCTGTAAGTTCCACGGAAGCCTGAGCTTCCCGGATGAGAAGCGGCGCAGGGAGGAGAGCTCCTTTGCTTTTGCAAAGCGCCATGTATTCAGCATTCTGGTGCCTGTTTTCAATACTCCGGAAAAATTCCTCCGTGAGATGATCGAAAGTGTGACAGCCCAGACCTATTCCGGGTGGGAGCTCTGTATTGCGGACGGTTCTGACCCGGAGCACGCCTATGTGGGGGATGTGATACGGCAGTATATGGAAAGTGACAGTCGTATTAGTCCTGCGGGAGCAAGCCGCATTAAATACACTAAGCTCGACAGGAATCTGGGTATTTCTGGCAATACAAATGCCTGCTTTGACCTGGCGGGAGGTGATTTCATTGGTCTTTTCGACCACGACGACATTCTGCATCCTTCGGTGCTCTTCCGCTATATGCAGGAAATTGAGGAGTATGATGCCGACTTTCTTTACTGTGACGAGGTGACCTTCAAGGGAAACAGTATCGACAATATGATTACCCTGCACTTTAAGCCGGACTTCGCAATCGATAATCTGAGGGCCAATAACTATATCTGCCATTTCTCGGTTTTCAAAAAGGAGCTGTCGGACAGATGCGGCCGCTTCAGGAGCGAGTTTGACGGAAGCCAGGATCACGACATGATACTCCGTCTTACGAAGGAGGCCTCAGTAATAAGGCATGTGAGCGGGGTTTACTACTATTGGAGAAGCCACGCACTTTCAACCGCAGCGGACATAAACACAAAGACCTATGCCATTGATGCCGCAAAGGGTGCCGTGGCAGCCCATCTTGAGTCCTGCGGCTTTAAGGATTTCGAGATTGAGAGCACCAAGGCCTTTGCCACTATTTTCCGTATCCGCTTTGCATTAACCTCGAGACCGAAAATCAGCATCATCATACCGAATAAGGATCATGCCGCAGACCTTAAGAGATGCACGGAGTCTATTATCACAAAAAGCTCCTATGATAATTATGAGATAGTGGTTGTGGAGAACGGCAGTTCATCCGGGGATCTGAAGGCTGTTTACGGCGAGATCGAAAAGGCACCCTTCGGGAGAGTGGTACGTTATGAATACGGGGAGGGAGAAGGCTTTAATTTTTCAAAGCTTATTAATTTCGGAGTACAGCATTCTACCGGGGATATGCTCCTGTTTCTTAATAACGATACGGAGGTCATAAGCCGGGACTGGCTTGAAAACATGCTTATGTATGCCGAACGCCCGGACGTGGGAGCCGTGGGGAGCAAGCTCTATTACCCGGACCGCACCATTCAGCATGCAGGCATCGTTATTGGCCTCGGAGCCCACAGGACCGCAGGTCATACACATTACAGGCTTTCCTGGGAAAACCTGGGATATATGGGACGGCTCTGCTATGCCCAGAACGTAAGCGCCGTGACCGGAGCCTGTCTTATGGTAAAGAGATCCGATTTTGAAAGGGCCGGAGGCTTTGACGGGAGCTTTGCCGTGGCTCTGAACGACGTGGATTTCTGCCTGAAGCTCCGTTCCCTGGGTCTCCTGAACGTTTTTACTCCCTTTGCAGAGCTTTTTCACTATGAAAGCGTGTCAAGGGGAGATGATACCGACGGGAGCGATAAGGAAAGGGCGGAGCGTTATGATAAAGAGGCAGAGCATTTCAGGGAGAAATGGAAGGATGTGCTTGAAAAGGGTGATCCATACTACAATATCAATTTCTCCCTGGATCACAGTAACTACACCTTAAAGGCAAGTCCCGCACCCATGGTACAGTAGCCCGGTCCGGCACTTATGGCACTACGGCAGCCCGGTCATCAGCCGGAATATGTATAAGCAGATTGATAGCGAGCGACTGCAGTTTTGCGCCGAAACATGGCATCGCGAGGCAAAAGCGCTCTTTTTTTGCCGGAGCGATGTCCAGATGTTTCGGTGCAAAACAAAGGTAGAGAGCGTAATCTGCGA
Source organism: uncultured Lachnospiraceae bacterium (assembly GCA_902803625.1). GTDB lineage: Bacteria > Bacillota > Clostridia > Lachnospirales > Lachnospiraceae > NK4A144. The sequence goes on along the minus strand of CADCQV010000039.1, from coordinate 9,219 downwards.
TGCATATTCCGGCTGACGACCGGGCTGAGACGTTTGCTTGTGGATACGCAGTCAATACGGATGGAGCGATTGATGCGTTTATTCCGGAGAAGTTTAAGTGTCCGTGGAATAAGGGATGATATTGTGTTATAATTAGCGGAAAGACAATATCTTGTTCTTTGTTTTTTGTAACATACGGGAAAGAAGGGTGGTATTTTTATGAATGATTATATGAAAAGCTATGAATACTGGCTGACTGACGGTTATTTTGATGCGGATACCAAAAAGGAGCTGGAGGGTATCCGGGGTAACGAAGCTGAGATCGAGGACAGGTTCTACAAGGATCTGGAATTCGGTACGGGAGGGCTTCGGGGTGTCATCGGTGCCGGTACCAACAGGATGAACATATACACCGTCAGACGTGCGACCCAGGGACTGGCAAACTATATCCTGAAGGAAGGAACAGGGGATAAGGGTGTTGCCATTGCCTATGACTGCCGGAGAATGTCACCGGAATTTGCTGATGTCGCCGCTCTCTGCCTTGCAGCGAACGGTATTAAGGCCTATGTATTTGATGCTCTCCGCCCTACACCCGAGCTTTCCTTTGCACTCAGGCATCTGAAATGCACGGCAGGCATCGTGGTGACCGCAAGCCACAATCCCCCGGAATATAATGGCTATAAGGTATACTGGGAGGACGGGGCTCAGGTCACTTCTCCGAGAGACACGGATATCGTGGACTGTGTTGCAGCCATAAAGGATTTCAGCGAGGCAAAGACCATGGACCTCGGGGAAGCAAAGGCAAAGGGTCTTTACAACGTGATCGGGAAAGAGATTGATGACATCTATATTGAGGAATTAAAGAAGCTGATCATTCACCCGGACATCATTCGTGAGATGTCGAAGGATATTAAGATAGTGTATTCACCCTTCCACGGAACGGGGAATGTGCCTGTACGCCGGGTACTTAAGGAGCTTGGCTTTGAGAATGTATATGTGGTTCCGGAGCAGGAGGAGCCGGATCCGGACTTCACGACTCTTGACTATCCGAATCCCGAGGATCCGAAGGCCTTTACCCTGGCATTGAAGCTTGCGAAGGAAAAGGATGCGGATATCGTTATGGCAACGGATCCGGATGCGGACAGGCTCGGTATCTATGCAAAGGATTCCGCTACCGGGGAATATATGCCCTTCACGGGTAATATGTCCGGGATCCTCATCGCCGAATACCGTATTAGGGAGCTCAAGAAGGAAGGGAAGCTTCCTTCCGACGGAGCAGTTATTAAAACCATAGTTTCTTCGAATATGATAGATCCCATAGCGGAGGAATACAATCAGACCCTTATCGAGGTGCTTACCGGCTTCAAGTATATCGGAGAGCAGATTAAGTGGTTCGAGGAAAAGGGAAACCACAGCTATGTATTCGGTTATGAAGAGTCCTACGGCTGTCTCGTCGGTACACATGCGAGGGATAAGGATGCCGTGGATGCGGTTATGTGCCTTGCGGAGGTTGCGGCATGGTGCAAGAAGAACGGTATTACCGTCTGGGATCAGATGCTGAGTATCTACAAGAAGTACGGATATTTCAGAGAGGGTATCCACACCGTGACCTTAAAGGGAATTGACGGTGCCGCAGAAATACAGAACATTATGGAGAGGATCAGGAAGGAGCCGCCGAAGGAGTTTGCGGGTCTCAAGGTCAGGGAATTCAGGGATTACAAGGCTGATAAGGCAGTCAATATGGAAACCGGCGAAGAAAAGAAGACGGGTCTTCCTTCTTCGAACGTCCTCTACTTTGATCTCGAAAATAATTCCTGGTGCTGTGTGCGTCCTTCGGGAACCGAGCCCAAGATCAAGTTCTATATGGGCGTAAAGGGTACGAGCCTTGAAGATTCCGAAAAGAAGCTTGCCGCTCTCAGGGATGAAGTCATAGAGAAGCTGGCCAGGTAATAAGTGTTTAATGAATAATAGCATCAGAAAAGCTGCTTACCTGATTTTAATATTGATGGCTGCTCTTTCGGTGTTCCAGGGTGCAAGGAACGCTCTGAGGTTCAGCCAGGATTTTCAGTATGATGCCGCTCTTGCCTTACGGAGCGGTATCAATCCGTATAAGGAAAGTCTGGAGCCCTCGGGGATCCTTATGACAGGACCCACAGCGGAATACTACAGCATATTCGAGGCGGCGGGAGCACCCCAGAAAATGGAAGCAAATCAGTTTCCGAGCCTTTTAATGCTGCTTTTTCCCCTGACCTTCCTTCCGTACGGATACGCAAGGATGCTCTGGCTCATACTGAACCTGCTCTTTACCGGGCTTATCATCGTTCTTTTACGGCAGACCTTTTTTAGGGACAGCGACAGCTTTACATTTAATGTCCTGATGCTTCTGATGATAGCGGGAACTCCCTGGAGGAACCAGATAGGGGTGGGACAGCACAGTCTCTTTTCTTTTTTCTTTTTCCTTCTTTCCGTATGGTTATCTGACAGGAGAAGGTGCGTATTGTCGGGACTGGCGCTTTCCGTGTCCTATTTCAAATATACGCTTACGGCACCGCTTGCCCTGTATTTCCTGTATAAGAAAAGGTACAGGGAATTCGCCCTGTCACTTATCCCTCACGTGATCGGAACCATTGCCGGAGCAAGGATGCTGGGATCGTCATTTTTCGAAATGATAAAGGAGCCGCTTAAGGTTTCGTCGGCTCTGACGGGAGAGGGCTCCATAGATATCGGTGCACTGACCGGGGGAGCAGGATGGAGCGTGGTCATAACCGCAGTCATTATGGCAGGACTTACGATACTCTCTTTTATCCTTCCGGAGGGTAGAGATAAGAGCTTCTTTTCGCTCCTTATACTTTTGAGTCTTGTAATGACCTATCACAGGATATATGATTTTTTTATGCTGATACCTGCTGCGGCCGGTATTATTGCGGCAGAGCCCTGTAAAGGGGAGACGGGGAAGAGGATCTTTTTTACTGCCTATGCCCTGCTTGTTTTTTACTTTTTCTTTGTTTTGCGGATATTTAGTGAGAGCAGGACATCGCTTGCTGTGGGAGCAGCGTTTTATTATACTTTTTTAGTGGTCTATACGGCCGGAATACTGAGGGGAGAGAAGAAAGATCCTTCGCTGCGCTCAGGATGACATACCGGGAATGCTGAGGGGGAAGATATTGGGTGTCCAGGATGACAGGAGACAATAATGCAGGATAAACTATATATTGTGATCCCCGCATATAACGAGGAAGCAAATATCGGAAAGGTTGTGGATGAATGGTATCCCATAGCGGTAATGGCGGGAGAGAGCTCCAGGCTTGTTATCGTTAATGACGGAAGCCGGGATGGTACCCTGGCCGTATTAAAGGAGGAACAGAAGAACAGACCGCAGCTCATTGTAAAGAGTAAGGAAAACGGCGGACATGGTGCTGCGATCCTGTCAGGCTATAAATTTGCGCTGTCCGAAGGAGCGGATTTCGTTTTCCAGACGGATTCCGACGGACAGACACGACCGGAGGAATTTGAGGAATTCTACAGGTGCCGGCGGCATTATGACATGGTGATAGGCTCCAGAAAGAGCCGTCAGGACGGTATTTCAAGGATCTTTGTGACGAAGATTCTGAAGCTCACGGTGTTTTTGAGCTTTCACGTATGGGTGGAGGATGCCAATACCCCATACCGTCTCATGAAGGCAGAGGCACTCAGAAAAGAGATCCGTTATGTTCCGAAGGACTATTTTCTTACAAATGTACTCCTCTCCGTTGCATTTACTAAGCATGGAAGGAGTATAAGATACATTCCCATAAGCTTCCGCCCGAGGCAGGGAGGAGTGAATTCCATAAATATGAAACGGATATTTGAGATCGGAAGAAACGCTCTCAGAGACTTTAATAAACTTAACAGGATTTTGTGACCATGAATAAGCTGATAAAACAGATATTAAAATTCGGTGTCGTGGGAGGTCTTTCCTTCCTGATCGATTTTGCGATCTACACACTGATAATATTATTCTTCGGAAACGCTAAGGTGACGGTTGCCATAGCAGCATTTTTCGGCTTTACCATTTCCCTTATCTTCAATTATTTTTCCAGCATGAAATTCGTCTTTGTCCATGATGAGAATATGGACAGGAGAAAGGAATTTACCATATTCGCCGTGCTTTCTCTTATAGGACTTCTTCTTAATGAGGTGCTGATCCTCGGAGTTCTCGCTGTATTTGACAATGTGGCTTTCCTTCAGACCGGCTTCAACGGAATTCTCTGGAAATTTAAGGAGACCCTGGGAAAGATGTTCGCAACCGGGGTTGTAATGGTATACAACTTCATTACCAGAAAGATCTTTATTGAAAAGAAGGGATAACAGAAAAAAGACGGCTGTCGTAATAATGATCATCCTGCTGGCAGGGGCGTTTTTTGCGGCTTTGTCGGCAGTGTGGTTTTCCTGGCAGGGCAATCCCTTTGACAAGAGAGCTCCGAAGAACGGTACGGTCAGGGGGAGCATTCTTTCCGATGTGCCGAGGGAGGCTGTGGTGGAGGAACCCGAAAAGGAGCCTGTGGAGGAGATCGAACCGGAGATCGAAAAAGATATAGTAAACGAAGAGGCGGAGGAGCTGACAGAAGAGCATGAGGGAAAGGAAGTAGACTTGATCGTATTCGCCGGGCAGAGCAATATGTCCGGCTATGGCGGAAATGCGGAGCTGTCCCCTGATACTGAGGAGGGTGCCGGCGCGGAATTCCGCTCAGTATCCGATCCGACAAGGCTCTATAAGATCGCCGAGCCCTTTGGGATTTACGAAAATACAGAGATCATGAACGATTTCTATCTGAAGAGGGGATCACTGGTTTCTTCTTTTGTCAATACCTGGTACAGAGAGACCGGAACTCCGGTTATCGCCGTATCGGCGTCAAAGGGCGGAATGCCCTCCACCTACTGGGCATCGGATGCCGTGTGCACCGAGGTGGAAAACCGCTTCAGGAGCGCGAAGCTTTGGCTCGAGGGAAACGGCTATATAGTGAAAAACCAGTTTCTCGTATTTCTGCAGGGGGAAAATGACGTTCTGGAACAGGTTCCGGACGGGCAGTATCTGACGGATATCAATGTTTTTTCCACCAGGCTTTTTAATGCGGGGATAGATAAATTCCTGATGATAAGGATAGGCAGGGTGAAGGGGAAGACCGGGGCCTTCAAGAGGATAGCGGATCTGCAGACAGAGCTTTGCCGCACCGATCCGAGATTCGTTCTGGTTTCAACGATTCTTTCCGGGATAGGAGATGATCATATGACGGATGCGTACCACTATGATCAGGCTGCACTGAATCTTCTGGGAGAGGATGCTGGCAGGAACGGAGCCTATTTCGCAAGGAACAGGGAGGATCCGGAGATCATGGATTACGCTACGGGGGAGAAGTATGTCCCGGTGAAATATGATGGGATATAGTAAAGATTCTTCGCGTCTCGTCTCCCGACTCGGTCCGCGCTGAACGCGTGTCACTGGCACGCAGCGCCGCTCAGAATGACATTAGAACCGGCTCAGAATGACAGTATTTACAGAAAGGTAACAACAGGACATAGCATGAAAAAAGACAGGATATTATTATTCATTCCGGCATATAACTGTGAGGATCAGATCACAAGGGTCTTAGCCACCCTTAAGGGTGAGATACGGGATCATATTGAGGAAGTGATCGTCATAAATAACCGCAGTACCGACGGAACGGAACAGGCTGTTCTGGATTTCAGGGCGGAGCACAGTGACTTAAATCTTAAGCTCTTCAGAAATGATGATAACTACGGACTCGGGGGATCACAGAAGGTGGCCTTCGGCTATGCCGTTGAAAATGGCTTTGACTATGTGGTGATGGTTCACGGAGATGACCAGGGTAATATATGGGACTTTCTGCCTGTGTTTGAAAAGCGGATCTACAGGAATTATGACTGTGTCCTTGGGGCCCGTTTCATGCGGGGCAGCCGTCTGGAGGGGTATTCTGCATTAAGGACCTTCGGAAACATTGTTTATGACTTTCTCTTTGCGGCTGCGATAAAGCAGAGGGTCTTTGACCTTGGAAGCGGCCTTAATATGTATGATGTTTCAATGCTAAAGGACGGATTTTATCTCCGCTTTCCCGATAATCTGACCTTTAATTACTGTATGGTGCTTGCCCTGCAGTACTATAACCAGACCTGCAGATTCTATCCCATTTCCTGGAGGGAGACGGATCAGGTTTCAAATGTAAAGCTTTCCTCGCAGGCGGTTAAGGTTTTAAGGATCCTCTTTGATTATATTGATAATCCGTCATCAATAAGAGGCGAATACAGGGACAGGGAGATCGCGTCATATACCTATGAGGAGATCGGATGAGCTGGCATTTCAGTATTAGTATAAACACGGCAAATATCTTTACCGTTCTTCTTTTTTTTGCCGGGGCGCATTTCTTCAAGTTCAGCAGGTTCTATCTCGTGCTGATGGAGGAAAGGAAGCTGTCCTTTTTTGATATTTTCTTTCTCTATGTGAGAACTACCCTTGTAAACCTTATTATTCCCTTTAAGCTGGGAGAGCTCTACAGGGTGGCTGCGGTAAAGCATATGTCCGGTTCCTTCAAAACAGGCATATTGCTTGTGGTGATCGACAGGTTCTTTGATACACTGGCGCTCCTTACACTTACCCTTCCCTTCGGGCTTATTTTCCTTCATGAGGCGGATCCGGTACTGGTACTTCTATTTACCTCACTTATCTTTCTCTTTGTATGCTTCCGTTTTTTCGCACCCTCCTTCAGCTATGTCAACAGGTTTCTGATCACAACGAAGAAATCCGGAAGGGCGCTCATCCTTCTCGATATACTTGATAAGGCGGATGAATGGTACCGCTATTTAAGGAGGCTCATCCGGGGCAGGAGTCCTCTGGTATTTTTGTCATCACTTCTTGGATGGATCATTGAATTCGGGGCTTTGAAATTCTTTGCCGGGACTCTCGGAACCCGCTTTGACATCAAGGCCTTTATCAGATACATTAATTCCCTCTTGTCGGGAGGAACCGGAAATATCGGAAAGGCATATAATTTTATGGGGATAGCCGTTTTTGCGGTTCTGACCTTGGTATGCCTTATTATGAACGCCGGATCGGAAAAAAGGAGCGGAGCAGAAAGAAAATGAAAAAGATCACCGTAATATATGACGACAGAAGAAAACCCTCAGGGGAAATAAGGGAGATCACCGGGGAGAAGAGCTTCGGCAGGATAATTTACAGGAGACGATCCTTAAGAGAGCATTTCAGTTCCCGTGTTTGTGATGCCGCGGAAAAGGAAAGAGTGGATGCGGATATCCGGGTTTTAACCTCCGGGGACGATTTTTCCCTGTCGGATCAGGATATGAAAAGAGCGGTGGTCCTTGTCTTTTCGGATTGTATAGTGAGGGATCTTCCCGAATTCTCGCTTCTTTTGAAGAAAGCCGGCTACTGCCGGGAGGACTACAGGGTAATGGCCGGGGACAGAGTGGCCGCCCTGATCTTTTCCGATGCGAAGTCCTTCCTTTCTGCCCTTGATGCTGAGGGAGAGCTGAGGGAAAGGGCCATGAATCTGGAGGAGATAATATCCGATGCCTTTCTCTGTGTCGCAGAAAAGAAGGAATTTCTAAGCTTCATCACCGGAGGCTTTGATGCGAGATACTTCAACGCCCTGTCAGGTGATGAATATACCGTTGTGAAGAGCAGTGAGAACAAGGCAAAGATATCTGCGGAGTACAGGTTTTACTATCTCCTTCCGGAAAACATGCGTAGCTGGTTTGTCCTTCCCTATGAGTACAGGGAGGAGGGAAATAAGGCCTCCTACAGGATGCAGCGTTATCATATGACGGACCTTGCCATACGCTATGTCCACGGTGCCATCTCGATCGAGGAATTTAAGAAGATCCTCGACATACTTTTTGTTTTCCTGAAAGAGCGCAGGGAGGAAAGGGTAACCTGGAACGAGTTCTACGAGAAGCGCCGAGAGCTGTATATCTTAAAGGTCGAAAAAAGGATAGAGGAATTTAAGAAGCATCCTTCTTTCCCGGATATAGAAAACTATCTGATCAGCGGGACTAAATACAGCGGTATAGACGATATATTAAAAAAATACGAGGAGACATATGACTCCATGATAGGGAAAAAAAAGGAGGAGCTCCGGAAGACCGTTAGTCACGGAGATCTCTGTTTCTCTAATATTCTTTACTCTCCGGATGCGGGTCTTTTACGGCTCATTGATCCGAAGGGGGCAAGCAATGAAAAGGAGCTTTTTTCCGATCCGCTTTATGATGTTGCAAAGCTTTCCCATTCCATTTCCGGATGTTATGACTTTATGAACAGTGCGCTTTTCTGTATAGAGGTATCCGGGGATATGAAGCTGAAGCTAAGTATTGACGGGGATGTTCGCTCTTACAGAAGGGAATTTGAGAGGAAGCTTAAGGAAGAGGGTATAGATGTCAGGACGGTGAGACTTTTTGAGTGCTCTCTCTTTTTGTCAATGCTCCCTATGCACACTGACAGACCCAGGAAGGTTCTGGCATTTATCCTGAACGCAGTAAATATTCTTGAGGAACTAAAAGCAAACACCTACGAAACCACAGGTAAAGTATGAAAACCAAGGGCACACAGTATTATAGATGGATATAGACAGCATACGACAGGGAATCGAAAAACTAAAGGATTATACTGAGAGGAACGGTGCAAAAGCCGCTCTTTTCCGTGCTCTTGAGGGTATAAGGGAGGGGAGCGAAAACCGCAGGTACTCAAGGGAAGCCCTTATGATCCCCGAGAGCACCGGCAGGGGAGAGGACGGAGGGATTTTCTTAAGCCTCATCATCCCGGTTTTTGAGCCGGATATGGACGACTTTGCCCATCTTCTGGATTCTATCCTGAGCCAGAGCTATACGGACTTTGAGGTGGTTATTGCCGACGGCAGCGGGAATGACAATATAGAGAATGTTGTCAGGATCTATGACGAGGATCCGGATATAGGCTTAAGGATAAAATACAGGAGACTCGGGTCCAATAAAGGCATATCGGCGAATACAAACGAGGCTGTGAGAGAGGCTGAAGGGGAGTACCTGGTTTTTCTGGACCATGATGACTTTATCGAGCCCGACGCCCTGTCCGAGACCGTGCGCTCTATACGGGAGGGGGCGGATATAGTCTATACGGATGAGGATAAGTACGACGGCTTAAGAGACAGGTATATCAGTGTCAACCGGAAGCCCGGCTTCAATCTGGACCTCCTTCTC
>CADCQV010000038.1 GCA_902803625.1 uncultured Lachnospiraceae bacterium | reverse complement strand
CAGAGATCATCCCTTCCCAGCAGAAGAGACTCGGAACAAAGAGAGGCTTTATAGCTGTTAAACCCAACTGCTCCATTCAGTCCTATACTCCGGTTTTCTATTCATGGAGGGAATTTGAGCCCGTAGAAGCAGTCATCTCCACCTATCAGGCCATATCCGGAGCCGGGAAGACCTTTAAGGACTGGCCCGAGATGGAGGGAAATGTCATTCCCTATATCGGTGGCGAAGAGGAAAAGAGCGAGAAGGAACCCTTAAAGGTATTCGGACATATAGAAGGTGACAGGATCGTTAATTATGAGGGACTGAATATCACTTCCCAGTGTATCAGGGTTCCTGTTCTGTACGGACATACGGCTTCTGTTTTTGTTAAATTTAAGAAGAATCCTTCAAAGGAGGAGCTTATCTCTGCTATGGAGTCTTTCTCGGGAGAACCGCAGAGGCTTGGTCTCCCTTCCGCTCCAAAGCAGTTTATAAAGTATCTTACGGAGGACAACCGCCCTCAGGTACAGCTTGACGTGAATTATGAGAGAGGTTTCGGTATCACCGTCGGAAGGCTTAGAGAGGACAGTGTTTATGACTGGAAATTCGTTGGCCTGTCACACAATACCATAAGGGGTGCTGCAGGCGGCGGAGTGCTCTGTGCGGAGCTTCTGAAGGCTAAGGGTTATATTTAAGAATATATGATACTTGCGATAGATATGGGAAATACGAATATCGAGGTGGGGGTGATCGACGACCACAGGATCCACTTTACCGAGCGTATTTCCACAGACAGGGACAAAACAGAGCTTGAATATGCGGTGATCTTAAAGACCGTAATGGAGATCCACGGGATCGGGCCTGAGGAAATTGACGGCTCCATCATATCTTCGGTGGTTCCGCCTCTTACGCATATTATGAAGCAGGCCGTGAGAAAGCTTGTGAAAAACGTGAATCCCATGGTGGTGGGATCCGGTTTAAAGACCGGACTTAATATCATAATGGATGATCCGAGGACCATGGGTGCGGATCTCGTGGTGGATTCCGTTGCAGCCATGACGGAATACGGAGCTCCATCCATAGTTGTGGATATGGGGACAGCCACCACGATTACTGTTATCGATAAGGACAAAAACTACATCGGGGGGATCATTGCTCCCGGTGTCAGGACATCTCTGGAGGCACTTGTTTCGGACACCTCCCAGCTTCCGAGGGTAAGTCTTTCCGCGCCGAAAACCTATATCTGCACGAATACCGTGGATTGTATGAAGAGCGGGATCATTAACGGTCAGGCTTCCCTGGTGGACGGTATGATAGACAGGTTTGAGGAGGAGCTTGGCTACAGTACCACGGTTGTCGCAACGGGAGGTCTTTCGAAGGTTATCATCCCTAAATGCCGGCATAAGATAATCCTTGACAATGCCCTTATGATGAAGGGCCTGAAGGCCATCTATGACAAGAATAAGGGGAAGAGATAGCAGGGGATGATTCACTGACCGCCTGAGGTGTTTTATAATGCTTAAAAAATTTGAAAGACTGAAAAGGGATATCTTAAGGAAGAGTAATGTCCTCACATACTGTATAGATACAATGAAGCTGCCGGACGGGCATATTGTGGAATACGATACCATGCTTCATAACGGAGCCGCTGCGGTGATCCCGGTCACGGATGAGGGAAAGATCGTGATGGTCAAGCAGTACAGACACAGCTTCGACAGGGTTACTCTGGAGGTGCCTGCGGGAAAGCGGGACGGTGATGAGGATTTTGCCGTTGCGGCCGAACGTGAGCTGGAGGAGGAGACCGGCTACAAAAGCAGTCATATCGTGCCTTTTATTACCATAGACACGGCAATAGCATACTGTGATGAGGAGATCAGGGTCTTCCTTGCAACTAAGCTTACAAAGACAGACGGACAGCATACCGATCCGGATGAATTTATCGAGGTTGGGGAATATGAGCTTTCTGAGCTTAAGGATATGATATTTTCCCATAAGATCAGGGATTCAAAAACGATAGCCTGCATCATGGCATACGATTCTTATACCCGCAGACCCTGACCGTTTCACTCCTTATCATTAACCCCACGAATCTACACCAGAGCATCTGCTTCGGCAGGTGCTTTGAATACATTGTTGCCGTTTTTCGATTTCTTACGTATAACTATATAGAGAGCGGTATTGAAGCTTCCTGACCGGATCGCTCAGCAGGAAGTGATTCAGAATTGCCTCATCGATGCGATCATTACGGAAATGT
>CADCQV010000037.1 GCA_902803625.1 uncultured Lachnospiraceae bacterium | reverse complement strand
GTTCCCGGCTGGTCTACCCTGACTATAAGCATCTGGCTTCGTGGCGGGGTGCAGCTTTTGTCACTCGGCATACTCGGGGAATATATAGGGAGGACCTATATGGAGTCAAAAAGGCGGCCCAGGTATTTCGTGAGCTGCGACCTTGATGAGGAGTGAGGATGACAGGGAGGTTTCTCACGTTATGATAGAGATCCACGCGGATGATTTCGGTATAAGTCCGGGAGCGTCGGAGCAGATAATCGACTGCATAAATAACGGCTGCGTGAACGGCACCAGCATTATGCCGAACAGCCCGTACCTTTCGGAGTGTATGGAGCTCTTGCGAAGAGACTGCCGAAAGGAGGTTTTTCTTTCGGTCCATTTTGACCTGATTACCGGACATGCCCTGTCGGGGCGTAGTATTTTGACGGACGGGGAGGGCTATTTCAATGTTTCCTATTCCGGCTATATCCTGAACCTGCTTCTTCCGTTTTACAGGAGAAAATATCTTGCCGCCGTGAAGAAGGAGCTATCGGCGCAGCTTGACCGCTGTCTTCCCTACCTTGACAGGGAGAGGATACGTATAGACAGCCACAGGCATGTGCATATGATACCGGCGGTTTTTTCCATTATTATGGAGCTCATAAAGGAAAAGAACCTGAGGCTTTCGTATATCCGCATCACAAGTGACGCCCCCTATGCCTTCAGAGGGATCGGGCATTTCACTGATTTCCGTCCTCTGAATATAATAAAGAGTCTCCTGCTTTTTGCTTTCGGAACCGTAAACCTTTTCCGCTTCAAAAAAAGCCTTAAAGGGAAGACTGCGGACTTTGCGGGGATACTGTTTTCCGGCTCTCTGACACCGGGAAATCTCCGGAATATTTTGACTAACAGGCTGCACCGGAAGGCGGCAAAGAGGGGACTTGAGATCATGATCCATCCTTACTTTATCACGGACGGAAATGAGATAAGCGCTATCCATGACACGGAGGACAGGGCTTATGTGGTGTCGGAGATGAGGCGTCTGGAGATCGAAGCCGTTAAAAGTCCCGGAAATATTGAATTATTGAAGAAGCTGTCATGATAGAAAGAATAAAGCATAAAAAAGCCATATGCCTGATGATCGGGTTCTTCATCCTGCTTTTTTTGACGTCTTATCTCGTGAGCCCCGATGAGGGTGAGGTATACGACATTATTTCGACCCGCAGGAAGATCGCGGATTTTCAACTTGAAAAGGAGAATTCGATAGACGTTATCTTTGCCGGGGACTCTCTGGTTTTCAGGGATATCTCCCCGCTCCGCATTTGGGAGAAGAGCGGTATCACCTCCTATGATTTGAGCGACGGCGCTATGAGGCTCTGTGACCAGTATGTCCTGATAAAGAATTTCTGCCGCAGACAGAGCCCGAAGCTTCTGGTGCTTGAAGCGGACATTATGACAAAGGACGCTTCCCCGTTTAAGGACGATTTTGCAATTCCGACGAATATGATCGAAAGGCTTTTCCCCATATTTCATTACCACACCTTTTACAAGGGATTCAATATCTTCGGGGAAAATGAGGGAGCATCCGTGACAAAGGGGTACCAGCCGGAGGATACGGTGGAGCCCTACGAGGGGAGCCCTGATTATATGACGGAGGATGCCGGGCCTGTGGAGATCGGGGAGCTGAATCTGATCTATCTTGACAGGATAGTGGATTTCTGCGGTGAAAATGATATTGAGCTTTTGCTGCTTGCTCTGCCGAGTCCCGGGAATTACAACAAAGAGGTTCATAAGGCGGTACAGAAGTGGGCTGACGACAACAAAACGGAATTTGTCGATATGAATCTTTTTTATGAGGAGCTTGGTATCGACTGGGCCAGTGATACCAAGGACGGCGGGGATCATCTTAATAGAAGCGGATCCGAGAAGGTATCGGACTATATCGCCGGGTATCTGAAGGAGAATTATGATCTTCCGGATCACAGGGACGACCCGGAGTATTCCGGCTGGAAGATTCTTCGGGCTACGCCCTCAGAATAATACCCAATTGATATAGAGTTTGCAGGTTAAACATTAATGCTGGATTTTCAATACATAACTGAATGCCTATCGGAATGGTGGAAGCAGCTTTCATACACCACCTGGATGTATTTCGCGCTGTTCCTCCCCGTTACCATGCTTATCTATCAGCTCTCTCCCCAGAAGAACCGGAGGATAGTGCTTCTTGCGGCCGGATGGTTCTTCTTTTTCAGCCTGAGCGGCATCCTCCTTCTTGCCAATATCGTCTCATCGGTTTTTGTCTGGATCACCGGGATCCGGCTTGAGAAGGCGGGAAATGACAAGAGCCTGGACAGGAAGGAGCAGCAGAAGAAAAAGAAGCGGATTCTTTTTCTATCCGTGCTGCTGCTGGTCCTGGTCATCATTCTTTTCAAATATCTCGACTTTATCGGCCTTAATACCGTCAGGCTCACACAGCTTTTCAATATCCCCTTCAACTGGAAGATCCTGAAGCTTGCAGTGCCTGTGGGTATCTCATATTACACCCTGGAATCCATATCCTATCTGACGGAGATCTACAGGGGAAATATGAGCGCGGAGAAGAGTGTTCTGAATGTGTGTCTTTTTATGTCCTTCTTTCCGAAGCTGGTGGAGGGACCGGTTACCAGATATACAGAAGGGACTCCTCTGTTTTCCGGAGAGGGCATAAAGGAAGAAAATGTGGCATACGGCTATCAGAGGATACTCTGGGGCCTTTTCAAGAAGCTCTGTATTGCGGACCAGCTTTCACCCGCTGTTTCACAGATCTTTGAAGGTGAGTATATGGACGGGGGTGTGGCCCTTTTCGGGGCCTTTCTGTTTACGGTCCAGGAATATATGGATTTTTCCGGCTCCATTGACGTGGGCATAGGAAGTGCAAGGATATTCGGGGTAAGGCTTCCGGAAAATTTCAGACAGCCGTTCTTTGCAAAAAATGCCTCGGATTTCTGGCGGAGATGGCATATCACCCTGGGACGCTTCTTCAGGGACTATATCTTTTATCCTGTGGTTCTCGCAAAGCCCGTTACCCGGTTTACGAAGAAGGTAAAGGATGCTCTGGGAAAAAATGCCGTAAAACTGCTGACACCGGCCATAGCGCTGTTTCCCGTATGGCTTGCAAACGGAGTCTGGCACGGGGCAAAGTGGTCCTACATTTTCTACGGTATGTATTATTTTGTCATAGTGTATCTGGAGACCGTTCTGGAAGAGCCTGTGCAAAAGCTTCTGGAGCGGATCAAATTAAGTGACAGCTCTGTACCGGTGAGGGTTTTCAGGTATCTGAAGCTTATGCTGATCGTGGTGATCGGAGAGATGTTCTTCAGAGCCGAGACCCTGAGTGCGGGAATGCATATGCTAAAGCTTATTTTCACGGATCTGCGCTTCGATATGGTGGCTGATCATATACAGGACATAGGCATAGACAGGTACGGGTATATGGTGATTATTTTCGGTATTCTTGTGGTCTGTGCCGTGGAGATAATGAAGGAGGCGGAGATCCCGATCCGTGTGAAGCTTGAAGCCCTGCCCCTTCCCTGCCGCTTTGTTTTCTGGTATGCCTGCATATTCTTCGTAATACTATTCGGGGCCTACGGTACCGGATACGATCCGGTGGATCTTCTTTATGCACAGTTCTAGCCCTTCCTGCGGAGCTTTGACCGTCGAAATTACCCGGTTTTCCGGAATGCGGGAACGTCACTTTAGTATATTTTT
>CADCQV010000036.1 GCA_902803625.1 uncultured Lachnospiraceae bacterium | reverse complement strand
CGTGATGGAGAAGTCTTTGCGTTTCCACATAGATAAAGATGGGGATTTTATAGTTAATGGCGATGAGGATACTTGGCTCATAAAAGGGTTTGAAAAAGGGAAATACAGTCTTTGGCACAACAACTATGTAAAGACGGCACCGAGAGAAAGGTACATTACGAGTGGGTTTCACGAGCAAAAGGTCAAAGGAAAGAAACTCAAGGATATGTTTGGATATATTGCTATGTATAATTTTGATGTCCATCTTGCCGGTGAGGACAGAAAGATTGAAATAGCTGAAAAGAAGGAGAAGGCACGAATAAGGGAAGAAAGAAGAATGAAAAACCCTATCTACCGTCTTTTCAAGCGGCTTAAAGCCAAATTATTACGGAAGTGCTCAAAAAAGTGATAAAATCAGCACTTCCAGCTGTCCTTTTTAATGGACATGTTTTAAGAGATACTTGTATTATCAAAGACAGGCGGACATAGTAGTATTATAAACGGGGTAGAGCCATGAATGAGGTTGTTTTATCCACTGTCAAAACTGAATACCAGTCCTTGATCGAAGAGATAGAGAATATCAGGCTTGTAATAGCTGCTCTTTCTGCGGAAAAGGATGATCTTGAACTTCATGTATGCCGCGAAATACAGGCAGAATATGATATGAAGATCGGTTGTCTCGAGTATGAGATCATGAACTGCAACATTGAAATTGAGAGGCTGAAACTGGTAATAGACTATATGCAGTCAGCTATAAACTGTACCGAGCATATTACTGAGAAAGAGATAAACAAAAGGGCTGAGGAGATTCTGGGAGACTATCTTGATGAACTGAAGAAAAAAGCGGAGAGCATGAAGAAGGATCAGGAATACACTGAAAATCGGGCAAAGAACGAGAAGAGCTGGAGTGACGGAGATCCGGAATCTAATGATGAGAACGGTGACCGGGTTAATCTGTTTGGCAACGGAGACGAAAAGGATGAGTCTGGAGAAGATGAGAAAGAAGAATCAGACGATGCTTTGGATAAAGAACCGCCCGGAGAAGAACTGAAGCGATTATATCGCCAGATCGTCAAGAAGCTTCATCCTGATATAAATCCGAATGCCACGGAAGAGGAAAAGAGATTGCTTGATGAAGCTATTAAAGCCTACGCAGATGGTGATCTGGAGAGGATCCGTGAGATATCTGAAATGTTAGATGAAGGGGGATATGGAGAGAGATTCGAAGATACGGAAGAGGGAATAGCAGGCCTGAAGAGGCTGTTGGAAAGACTCAGGGAACAGAAAGAAAAGCTGGAAGCAGGCATAAGGGATATTATGAACAGCTTCCCGTATAATGTTCGGGATTTTCTTGAAGATGAAGATGCGGTAAGAGCTAAGCAGGACGAATTAAAGAAGAAAATAGAAAGCTGTAAGAGAATACTTGTGAAATTGGAACAGAAGGTTGAATTACTGTCAAAAGAGTTAAAGAAGGCTGCCTATGGAGGATAAATACGAAGTCAGGAGTCTTTCTTCTTCAGATGTGTCAACGATATTACACGGTGGCCTGGCTGAAAAACAGGAAACAAAGCTATCCCGGGAGATATATTTGTGTGAAGCCAGGGTATATGGTATCAGGGATGTAAAGTTATTGAAAGAATACCTTTCCCGGGTGTCATTAGGGAACGTTGTTCGTTTGTATCGAAGAGTATATGATCAGCTTCCGGCAGTGATCAACTCAGACATCAGAGTGTATCCTGATGACGGACACAACGTAAGGATACATACATTTGACGGGGGATGCCTTGGTTATATGCAGCCGCCTGAGAGATATGCGGTAGCAGACCTTATGCTGACAGGCCAGAAACTATATGCAAAGGTGTCGTTTCTTTCAGATGATTGCGAAATGCTTGACACATGGAATGCTGTAAGACTGGATGTGTATTGGGTGATCGAATCGGATCCCCTTTCAATGGATCTGAACGTTTACGAGTCCGCAGAAGAAAATGGGCTCGTTCTCGGAGCCTGCAAAGGGGATGTCCTGCTTGATGATCTCCCGATCGATCTGAGGGTTTCAGATGAAGAACGAGTCGAACCTGTCAGAATGATCCGATGCCAGGAGAGACTGATGGTGTATAAAGGCAGCAGAGGTAGCGTTGATGTGTCGGTAAGGACGATGGATGGTGAGTATAAGGCACAGACATCTTCTTTGTCACAGACTGTATATAACCTTTTGGATGCAGGAAAGACGGTATATGCCGTAGTTGAGAAAATACTTTCCGATATGACAGAAATTGACGGAGATTCCAAATGTGTTCGGGCACAACTGAAGTTTTACCTTGAAATGGAAGGATAAGAGGTCTTTATCATGTATTTTGGTGAAAAATTGAGTACAGTTGTCGAAGGCTTGTGTGGTGTTATGACGCAGGTATGTGAAAAGGCCGGATTGCAAACGGATCCTGATCATTTTATCCGGGCAGAGATATGTTTTTTTGCACTCTATCTTATGAGTGAAAACGGTTCATTTGATTGGGATGAACTGGAGGATGTCGAGAATACGATTAAGTACCGGACCGATAGAAGCCGATGGGGTGATGCCGTGAAACTTTTCAGGGTGGATTCGGAAGAGAATTACCTGTCGAAGCCGCCGGAGACGATCGATTTTATGCTTCAGGCAGATAATGCCTTATATGAAATGGGACTTGATCTTGGCTGCGTTTCCGCAACAATGGATGTATACAAAGTAACAGGTGAGATCATTGTAAATAATAAAGGCTTTTTTGATGAAAACAGGGACAGAAGACTTAAAAAATTCATCGACATGATAGATAGATACCAATATGAAAATGCCAAAAATCCGGCTCATAGAGTTAAATCCATGTCTGAAGAACAGGATATAGTGATTCCGTCAAAGAAGGGTGTTTCCGCACCGAAGAAGAGCTAAGCTCTGGAAAGGACAAGAATATGAATACAGCACTAAAGAATGCAATAAACGATCTTTATACGTTATGTGATCCCGATGGTTCATCAGTCAATGGGGCATCTGAAAGTATCAGCGCAGAGAGGGAACTTCTAAAAACAGAATTCATCGACTACCTGTCATATCTGTCATCCTCTGATGGGACCATATCGGAGAGCGAAGTGGGGTTCATAAACGAATACTTTGGAACATCATTCTCGCCTGATGAGCTCAAAGGATATATCGAGAAGAACTCTATCTATTCGGCACCGTTTGAGATGAAATGCCCTAAAACCCTGGAGAGACTCGTAGCAAGGGACAACGCGCTTTTCAGGAAGAGACTTGAGTTGACTGCATCCGCAAGTGCATCATTCATAGATGTGTTTGACTGTCTTGGCAAAGAATTCCTTATATGTGATGGGGATGTTGATAAACAGGAGATTGAAGACTTCTCAACTTATATGGATACACTCAGGAAGTATAAGAGAGAGCATTCCTCATTTCCTGACAGAGTGAAAGGATCCATTGATGTCAGCGAAGTGCATGCCGGGGAGAATATTCCGAAGTTTGATGCCGAGGGAAATAAAGAGAAGACTCTTGAAGAACTGCTTGAAGAGCTTAACGAGCTGATCGGACTTGATTCAGTTAAGAAAGACGTGAATACACTTATTCATATGCAGGAGATCAGGAAGCTTCGTTTGGAACGCGGACTAAAGGAGATCCCGGTATCCAATCATCTTGTTTTCTATGGTAATCCCGGCACCGGTAAAACTACTGTGGCAAGGCTTCTGGCCAAGATCTATCACGTGATGGGAATACTCTCAAAAGGACAGTTTGTTGAAACAGACCGATCAGGACTGGTTGCAGGATATGTCGGACAGACGGCTCTCAAGGTACAGGAGGTTGTCAATAAGGCTCTTGGCGGTGTTCTGTTCATCGACGAGGCATATTCACTTACCAGAACCGACAGCGGGAACGATTACGGCTCTGAGGCGGTTGATACGCTTCTGAAGTTCATGGAGGATCACAGGGATGACTTGATTGTCATAGTTGCCGGATATCCGGATCTTATGGCAGATTTCATTGATTCAAATCCGGGACTGAGATCGCGTTTCAATAAATTCATTAACTTCGAGGATTACAATAATACCGAACTTCTGGAGATATTTAAGGTTATGTGCAAGCATTCCGGATATATTCCCACAGAAGAAACCATCAAGTATTGCTCGTCTGTATTTGAAAAGATGTATCAGAACCGTGGCAAGAACTTTGCAAATGCCAGGGAAATAAGGAACTTCTTTGAGACAGCCATGATGAACCAGGCTGACAGGCTGTTCAAAATACAGGACCCGACGAACGAACAGCTTAGTACGTTGGAATTAGCAGATGTTGAGGGAATTT
>CADCQV010000035.1 GCA_902803625.1 uncultured Lachnospiraceae bacterium | reverse complement strand
GGCTGCGCCCTCAGAATGACAATTGGCTGCGCCCTCAGAATGACAATTGGCTGCGCCCTCAGAATGACAATTGGCTGCGCCCGTTTGTCATTCTGAGCGGAGCGAAGGATCTTCTCACTGTTTCTTCTCGTCATCCTGGCTCAGGTTCTCCATCCTGTCCTCAATCCTGTCCTTTATCTTCCCTATGATCTGGACAGCCTTGTTTTCCTCGTCCTTACGTTCACTTTTGGGGATCTCATAGGGCAGCTCATCAGAACGCACATACTTCACCGTTTCCGGGGGCAGGCCCTTCATTTCAAGCCTTCTGGCCACCCGGCGTCTGATAAAGTTATAGATCACTGCAAATACAGGTGTTCCAAGGTACATTCCCATAACCCCGAAAAGCCCTCCGCCGACGAGGATTGAAACCACGACCCAGAAGGCCGGGATACCGGTTGAACTTCCGAAAAGTCTGGGCTTTATCACATTGCCGTCCGTCTGCTGGAGAATTATTATCATTATAATAAAGTAAAGCACCTTTATCGGATCTATCATAAGAATGATGATCCCGCCCGGTACGGCGCCTACAAAGGGTCCGAAGAAGGGAATGATATTGGTAACGCCCACAATAAAGCTGATAAGAATAGGGTAGGGGAACCTTAAGATCAGGCAGAGAATAAAGCAGAGTACCCCGATTATCAGCGAATCCACTATCGAGCTCACGATATAATTCCTGAAGATAAAGTTTATCTCCGTTAAGCCATCAAAAATACTATTGGCCTTTCTCCTGTTAAAATAGGCCAGGGTGATCTTTCGCATCTGTGCAGCGAATTTTTCCTTGAAGCTAAGGATATAAACGGAAAGTACGAGCCCGAGAATGATATTCCATATAAAGGACACGCTCTTTGCTATGCCCTGGGATACCGAGGACCATATCTGATTGGCATAGGAGGGGATGTTCTTCATAAAGCCTCCCGCCCATTCCTCAAAGCGGTCGTAATAGGTATAAAAATACTCAAGAACCTGAGGGTTGTCATTAAAGGTCTTGTTTATGAAATCCACCAGATTATTGGCGTACTGCGGAAACTGCTGTGCAATGCTGGTGACGCTTTCAATCAGCTGAGGGATCATTATGCTGATAAAGAGGATAATAAAGAAGAACACTGACAATACGGAGAGCGCAATAGAAATATAGCGGAATATACGCTTTGTCCGGATACCCTCAGGCTTCTTATGTGAAAAAAAACCGTACACCCCGGGAATAAGCTTCTCTTCATAAAACATAACCACGGGATTAAGGAGATAAGCTATAAGGAAGCCGTCTATGACCGGCATAAGAACCTTTATGAAATTTGAAAAGCCCGTTGCGAAAACCGGATAATTAAATACCGCGAAAATAAAAAGGATAACACAGACCGATACGAGAAAGGCCGTGATCCCCCACCATATATATTTTTTGTCAGGTCTGAATTTCATTGAACTTTGCTGTCTTTCTGATGTAGAATAAAACTAACCATAAATACTTACATTAATCTTTGCATTATACCACAAAGGAAAAGATATGATAACCTTGATCATTGAAAGATTGTCACTACCCGGGAATCCCGCAGTTTATGCGCTTCTGGAAACCATATTACTGTTTCTCACCGTTCTCATAACGGGTTTTCTGATAAGCCTCATAAACCGTGTGATCACCGATGCCCTGTCAGGTCTGATCGGAAGTGTTCCCGCATTCATTTTGAGAAATTATCTCACCTACCCGGGAACGGTGCATCATGAGCTGTCCCACGCCCTTCTGGCACTTGTAACGGGTGCAAGGGTTAAGAAAATCGTTCTGTTTCCGAAGGGTAATACACTGGGAAGTGTAGAGATAGAGCCCCGGGGGAATTTTTTTATAAAGGCGCTTCAGCTGTCCTTATCCGCCATAGCTCCCGTGATAATGGGGGTAATAAGCCTCTATTCGCTTTGGAACCTTGTTCTTCCGAAAGCCGGTGAGATATGGCAGTACATACTGTTCTGGTATGTTTTTGTAAGCATAATTTTCCATATGAGCCTGAGCGGAGCGGATTACCGGAATTTCTTTAAGGGCCTGCTGCCGTCACTCATTGTTTTTTTCCTTATTTTTCTGATACTGGGATCCTTCGGGATAAGGTTCTGACCGCTTTAGATCATAAGTAAAAACCTGTCAGCTTTTCGGACCGGTGTCAAAATCGGAAAGATTCCGTACCGCCTCCTTTTCTTCCTGGGTGGAATCCACATAGTGGGTGGTTGAGGTGATGGAAGAGTGTCCGAGAAGCTTCTGCACCTTCTCGATATCCCCTCCGGTAGCCTTCAGCATGGTTTCCGCATAGGTGGAGCGGAGCTTATGAGGGGTTATCCGCCGTCCTTCGGAGGGCACGGAAGCATTGATGTATTTTTTTACCATAAGCTCCACGGATCTGACGCTTATCCTTTTCCCGTCCCTGTTTAAGAATACCGCATTTTCCGTATCCAAAGGGTGGTAGGTCATTTCACGGATCTCAAGATAGGCCTTAAGGTAATATTCCGCACTGTCACTGAAGTAGACCACGTCAAAATTGCCGCCCTTACGGTAAACATTTATCGAATGCTTCTTAAAATTAATGTCCTTTATATCCATGCCCACAAGCTCAGACACACGGATACCCGTTGAAAGGAAGATGCTAACGATGGCAAAGTCCCGGGGACCGTTCTTTTCGTGGTACTTTGCCTGCTTTTTGCTTAAGCCCTCCCCGGTCTCCACAGCATCCAGAAATGAGAGCTTTGAATCACGGTCAAGATAGATCACTTCCTTCTTCGGAAGCTTTGAACGCTGGATAAGCCCGATAGGGTTGGAATCCACCATTTTACGCACAACAAGATACTTGAAAAAGGTATTCAGTGCCACGGTATAGTGCTGTATGGTGGTAGGAGAGCACTCCACATACTTTTTGCTCCCGTCCTTCTGTAGACGCGGATAATTCCGGAGATAATGGAGAAACTCCACGATATCCCTGTCATTAAGACAGTTCAGATCATCAAGGCTGATTTCCCTTATGCTCTTTGATCTGAAGGCAGGGTTATTGTCATGGATAAATTCAAAAAATGTGCGGAGCTGGTTCGCATAGGAGTATATGGACATGGCGCTTAAGCGTATCTCCCTCGCAAGAAAATAGTCATATACATAATCCGGAAGGGTCTTTATTATTTCATTGGCTTTCTGCCGCACCTCATAATTTTTTTCTTTTTTGTAATCTGACATAATAATCCGTCCAAAAGAGGGGTTGGTTTACATAATAATTTTATGTCAACCTGTTTATATTTTATACTCAGGAATCAGTTAAGTCAAGGGTAAGGAGGATAAACGCATCAATCTCCCCATAATGTCATTCTGAGCGAAGCGAGAAAGATCCTTCGCTGGCGCTCAGGATGACAAAGAAGGCTGTAATGTCATTCTGAGCGAAGCGAAGAATCTTTCAGGGTGAACTGTTACGAAATTGATGCGTTTATCTTATAAGGCTAAGATTGTTTGCTGTATATATGCCTGTTTTCGTGGTATAATAAGAGAGAAAAATGCAGCTGGATTACAATATTTATCTGGAAGTGGCGGTCATACCGCTGGATATTATTCTCTGTTCCTTTCTTGTGATACGCTATACAAATCCGTCTCCGGTGAATATAGCCTTCAGAAGGCTCGCTTTTATTGTACTTTTCGCGGATATTATCGATGTGATAACGGCTATTGTTACCAGTGCACGTGACCGTGTGCCGAATTCCGTCCATTACTTCTTTAATATTACCGATTCCTTATTTGCCGCATTTTCAGGCTTTCTGTTTATCTACTATGTCTACGCCTATATAGATATGGATAAGAAGGACCGAAGGATAAGGGATATCATAAATTATATCCTTCTTTTCACCGACATTACGCTGCTTCTCACAAATCCCCTGACCGGGTGGGTTTTCACCTATGATGAGGCCGGCCGTTACATACATAATTTCCTTTTTGTGCCGGTGGCATACGGATTTCCGATACTTTTCTTCTTTATCGGAAGCTTTTTCATGCTGTCCCACAGCAGGAATTACAAAAGGAGCCAGGTCGTGGCAATGGTTCTTTCCATTATCATCATAGGAGCGCTGTTCTTCCTGCAGATGCTTTTCTTTGACAATGTCCTTATAACCTTCTTTACAGCCTCCCTGGGAGTACTTGTGATCTTCCTTTCCCTGGAAACACCGGATTATGTGGAGCTTATGCGTACAATGAATGAACTCCATAAATCAAAGGAGAGGGAGGTGGCTGCGAGAGCCAAGGGACGGCTTTCACGGGAGGTTATGATGGCGCTTTCCAAGGCGGTAGATGCCAAAGATCACTATACAAACGGTCATTCGGAAAGGGTGGCGGATTATGCCAGAGAGATAATGAAGCGTCTCGGCGGCTCATTGGAGGATCAGGATGTTATCTATGCCATGGGACTACTCCATGACGTCGGAAAGATAGGTGTGCAGGAGAGCATTATTAATAAGCGTGGAAGGCTTTCCGACGAGGAATTTGCTGAGATAAAAAAACACACTGTGGTGGGTTGGAACATTCTGAAGACAATAACTGAGATCCCGGGGCTTTCCACCGGAGCCAGATGGCATCATGAGCGCTATGATGGAAAGGGCTATCCGGACGGACTTTCCGGAGATGCCATACCAAGGGAAGCGAGGATCATATGTGTTGCCGACTGCTATGACGCCATGACTTCAAAGAGATCATACTCCTCCCCGAAGATGCAGGAGGAGGTAAGGGCCGAGCTTATTCGATGCAGCGGAACCCAGTTTGATCCCGAGATCGCAAAGGTTATGATAGATATCATTGATGAAGATGATGATTATTTATTGAGAGAGGCTCTATAATTATGAAAAAGAAAGAACGCCGGGCTAATTCTTCATTGCTGATGGCTATAGCCATTACAGCGCTCCTGATACTTGGTAATCTGATACTGGGTATCGTACTGGTCAGACATTCAAAGAATTCCATGAAGCTTCTTATAGAAAGCAGGATGATGGATGTTGCAAATACCGCCGCAGATATGCTTGACGGGGATGCGCTCGGCAGGATGCAGGAATCGGATATGGACAGCCCCGATTATAAAAAGGTTCATCAGATCCTTTCCGTTTTCCAGAATAATATTGACCTCGAGTATATTTATACGGTCCGTGAGACCAGACCCGGAAGTTTCGAATTTCTGGTTGATCCCACTATTGAGGATCCTGCCGAATACGGTACACCCGTTGTTTCAACCGATGCTCTTAATACTGCTGCAGGCGGAATGCCGTCTGTTGACAAAGAGCCCTATACCGATCAATGGGGCCGCTTTTACAGCGCCTACAGTCCTGTTTTTGATTCCGCAGGGAATGTGGCGGCCATAGTTGCAGTGGATTTCAGTGCGGACTGGTATGATTCCCGTATCTACGGGGAGGTAAAGGTGGTCATTTTCGGCTGTATAGTTTCCCTGCTTCTCGGCGTCATCTTTGCCATTATGGCCACAGCGTACTTAAGAAAACGTTTACAGAACATAAATGAAAACCTGAATGAGCTTTACGACAGGATAGAGGAGCTTACAGCGGAGGTTAATCCCGGTTCACCGGCGGGAAAGCTACCCTTTACCAACGATATCAAGGTTTTAAGTGACAGATTGTCCGATGTAAAGGACGGGCTTGACAAGTTCGTAAATGACCGGCATAAAAAGGCCAGCAGTCTTATTTCCGCTTTGAGCTGCGGCTACTGGAGCGTTTATTATATTGATCTCGACAGCGATGACTGCATATGCTACAAGGAATCCGGAGACAGCAACGATTTCAAAGAAGGAGAGCATAGTTCATATATTAAGAGCATTACAGATTATGCCAATAACTATGTTACCAATGAATACAGAGAGGAATTCCTGTCCTTTGTACAGCCGGATGCCATCAGGGAAAGGCTGAAAAATGAACGTATCGTGTCTTATCTCTATACAATTGAGCGGGAAGGAAGGGAGCTGTATGTCCTTATACATTTTGCCGCAGTCCGTTCTCCTGAGGAAAGAAAGGATGATACCGTTCATGCCGTGGGTCTAAGCTTCTCAAATGTTGACAGGGAGACCCGGATGAACCTGGAAAAGAATGCTTCTTTAAGACAGGCTCTGTCTGTTGCTGAGCAGGCCAATATGGACAGGATACAGTTCCTTTCCAATATGGGCAGGGAGATAATAAACCCCTTGAATATTATTATGCAGGAAGGAGAGAATGCAGCCGCAGTACCCGCTGTTCCCGAAGAGGCGAGAATTCATCTAGACAAATGCAGAGTTTCTGCAAATCACCTCCTCAGTATTGTGAATGATATTATTGATGTCAGTAATATCGATACAGGACAGATGGTATTGCGAAATGAGGAATTCTCATTTTCCCGTCTCTTTGAACAGATATGCACTATTATCGGCAGTAAATGCAAAGAAAAGGGAGTTATTTTCGAAAGCAGCTATGACAATCTCTTAAGCACGGGCTACATGGGGGATGAAGTGAAATTAAGCCAGGTTATACTGACCATTCTTTCAAATGCGGTGAAATACACACCCGGTGGAGGTACTGTAGGTTTTGTGGTAAACAGAACAGCGGTTCTTAACGGAATGGATGTGATATGCATCATTATGAGCGATTCCGGCGCGGGAATCAGTCCCGGACTCCGTAAGCGTATTTTCAAGCCCTTCAATCAGGGAGAATATACCGGAGACTACGGCTACAAGGTAACGGGCTTAAGCATGCCGATCGCAAAGAGGATAATCGACCTTATGGAAGGAAGCATTTCCGTGGACAGCGAGAAAAACAAGGGTACCAGCTTCACCATTAACCTGACATTAAAGAGGGCTTGAACCGTATATCCTGAAACAGGAAGGATCTTTTGCGGGGCACTCGTAATAATAAAGTAGCAAAAACAGCTTTAAGAGAGGAGCATATAATATGATAAACGTAAAGGACATAAAGAAACTAACCGACACAAAATTCGTTAATCTTTACGATGCCCATGGCTTCAATTCCAAGGGTCATGAATCCCATTATAATGTGGCAAGCCGGGCTGACAGCATTGAAAAACTGAAGATCACCACACGAAGAAACGACCCTGACGGGGTCATCATCTACGCACTGTACGGGGAAAAAAAGGATAAGGTGGTAGCCATAAGGCAGTACCGCTACCCCATAGATAACTATGTCTATGAGCTTCCGGCCGGTCTCACGGAACAGGGTGAAAATATGGAGGAAGCTGCAATCCGTGAACTTCACGAGGAAACCGGGCTTACCTTCCATCCGATCAAATGCGACAAAATGTTTACTGAAGCCCGTTTTACCACTGTGGGTCTTACTGACGAGTCAGTGGGGATAATCTACGGCTATGCCGAAGGTGAACTCAGCAATAAATATGCTGAGGAAAGTGAAGAAATACAGGTCCTGCTTTTAGACCGTGATGAGGTCAGGAGGATTTTGAAGGAGGAGCTTGTTGCGATGCCTTTTGCCTTCCAGCTTATGCATTTTATCCACGATAAGGAGCCTTTTGGATTTTTATCATGAATGCGCTTATTATCTTTATGATCATCCTCGGGGTGGTCATTATGGTTACAAATATTTACCGCTATTACCGACTTATCATCGGATCCTCGGATGTACTGTCATCAGGCAGGACCAATGACAGAATGTGGGAAAATATAGCCCTTTTGCTTCTTATTTTCTTCCTTTTAGGCTATATTCTGGTAGCTGCCTACGGAAAACCGGACATTATCATTGCGTGCATTCTCTTTGGCGGAAGTGTCTTTGTTTCCATTGTCCTTTCCGTAATGAACAGACTTGTTAATACCATTAAGGTAAACGCTCTTAGCATTGCAGAGGCCCTTATCGGAGTGGTGGACGCGCGGGATCCCAATCTGAAGGGACACAGCCACTATGTAAAGAATATAGCGATGGTTTTCTATGACTATATTCCCCCTGAAAATAGAGGATCCCTTAATAAGATAAGCCTTGAATTCGCTGCTCTTATGCATGATGTTGGAAAGCTCGGAATACCGGAGGAAATACTCAATAAGCCTTCGTCTTTAACAGCGGATGAATGGGAGATAATGAGAAAGCATCCGTCGCTCGGGGTACAGATAATGAAACCCTTAAATTCCTTAAATGAGATTCTGCCCTGGATAGAATACCATCATGAAAAGATAGACGGTACCGGTTATTATAAGAAGACAGCGGATGAAATACCTTATCCTGCAAAGATCCTTGCCATAGCTGACACCTATTCAGCCATTACAATGCGGAGATCCTATAAGCCCCCGCGGAGCTACGAGGAAGCCGCCGGGATTATGAAAGAAGTTGCCGGAACCCAGCTGGATAAGGAGCTCGTGGATATTTTCCTGTCCATTCCGAAGGAGGAACTGGAAAAATGCATCCCTGAGGATGTGGATGCATAGAGACTGCTCATAACAATTTTTTGCTCGTTACGCAACGAAAAACAGGTATATTTTTCGTTGCTATAAATATACGAACAAAAAAAACCTTCAAGGCTTTCACATTAAAATTATACGAATCAAATAACCCCTCAGTAACTATCAGTGTGATAATTTACGTTCTTGACTTTCAGTAGACTCGCAAAAACATCTGAAGTTAATTTACTTACTTGACTTTCAGTAGACTCCGAAAAACATCTCCGAATGAATTACTCGTTAACTCGTAATTCATTCTCCGATATTTTATAACGACCAAAAATATACTTGTTTTTGGTCGTGTTCCTCGTTACGCAACGAAAAACAGGTGTATTTTTCGTTGCTATAAATTATACGAACCATAAAACCGCGAATGCGGTTTTATGTTCGTAAATTTACGTTCTTGACTTTCAGTAGACTCGCAAAAACATCTGACGATATTTTTGCTCGTTAAATTATACGAACCATAAAACCGCGAATGCGGTTTTATGTTCGTATAATTTATATTATGCGAATACATATGTTTTTCTGTCCATATTCTCTTCGTTCTCTTTGACTTAATATCCGTCCTTATAGTGCACCCGGCAGTCCTTTCTGAAGAAGGATATCCCGTACCGGCCGATGTTTCCGTAGCCCTCCTCCAGGAGACTGTCTGCATAGTGCCGATCATCGATCTGCTTTATCGCCTCCTCAGCCGCCGCATCCATCATTTCCAGGGTGAGGGGCTTCCTGCCTTCCAGTTTGACTGTCTTAAGCTCGATCACAAAGGCTTTATCGAACATCCTGACAGGTCTGACAAGGATATCGCTCCTGCCCTCCCCGGACTCCCGGTTGGATTTTATGATAAAATCATTGCTGCCGGTTAAGATCCCGACCATAAAGCCATGATAGAAGTTTTCATATGAATCCATGTAGCTTATGGAGGGAGTCAGGAGCTTATTGATCTCATGCTCAAAGCCTTCGGCGTCGCCCTTTTTCATTGTTTCAAATAACGCGCTACGGTCGGCTTTCTTTACGATCTCCTCATCGAACCAGTTGAGGATCTTCTGTCTGTAGATATATTCCGTCTCCCAGTTTGGGATCGTCATGGTTACATAGGTGCATTTTCCTTTTTCATCATACCTCTCGGCAATCTTCTTCAGATATCCCGTAAAGAACAGGAAATTCCAGAGATTATCCTGCTTCTGGTAGATCTCTCCGTAGGTAATGTCCTCATGCACTGGCTTTTCTATGCTCCCGCCTTCGATGAGCCTCTCGATCTCCCCCTTTGTGTCGGAGTCCGCCCTCTCTATAAGATCCCGGACAATGGAATTGGAGCTGGTGTTTGCCCAGTAGGGTGCAGGGAAATCGACATCCTTTGTTGTGTGATCATTTAAGTAATTGATAATGCTCCAGGGGTTATATATGTTCTTCCCTCCGAAGTCATAGCCGTTATACCAGCTTCTTACTTCCTCGAATTTATCTGAAAGCCCGTAAAGCTCCAAAGCGGCTTTTACTTCATAATCTGTAAAACCGAAATAATCCCCATAATCCGGTGTCAGGATGGAATTATTCTTCAGGTTAATAAGCACAGAAACGTAGGTTTCTTTTGGAATCCTTAAGCACCCGGTGATAACAGCAAATTCCAGGACGGCATTGGTTTTCAGCGCCCCCTCGAAAAGGCTGCGGATGAAGCTCACCATATGATCATAATAACCGTCGTAAAAGGAGCTCTCCAGTGGCACGTCATATTCGTCGATCAGGATGATGGTATTCCTTCCGGTGGCCTTTTTGATACACTCGCATAAAAATTTCAGGCTGCCCTTATATTCATCGGGCTCCGGCTTTCTGTCTCTGAATCTCAGAAAATCTTTTTTATTCTGCTCGCTTAGTGCTTCACTTTCAAGCACCAATGCATGGCGGTCAAATTCTCCGGCGATCTCATTCCTTAAAGCCTCAAAAGCCGACTTTTCATCTCCGGCTTTGGCTGATTTGAGGGTTAAAAAGATCACGGGATATTTTCCCATCATGGAGGTATATTTCTCTCCCGCCTCCATTATCTTCAAGCCCTCAAAGAGCGAGGGATCGCTTCCCTCCTCAAAAAAGCAGCGCAGCATATCGAGCGTCAGTGTCTTTCCAAAGCGCCGGGGACGGGTGAAAAGGTATACCTCGCCTTTTTTGGCTATAAGCTCCTTTATGAAAAGAGTCTTATCAACATAGTAATAATCATTGGATCTTATCTTATTAAAAAACTCCACCCCTATGGGCAAGGGCTTCTTCATGGTCGGACCTCCATTTCTTAAGCTTCGCCAAAGTTAACAATTCTTTGACAAGATATTCTTTTATCTGTTTCTGCTTCAAGCTGATCTATCCTTTCCAGTGCTTCCTTTAATGTAATATATTCTGTTTTGTTTTCCAACAACCCCTCTGGATTCCATCGCCGAGGAAAAACAACGAAGCAGACGGAAATGTAGACGAGCACTTCTTGCGGACGAAATCGGAAATTGTCCGCAAGAATCCCGCGTTCCCATTATTTCACCCAGCCGTCTCCGACCAGGGCTCCCTGATAATCAGCACCCTTTTGTACGATCTTAAAGGAAAGAGTCTTTGTGCCGGCATAGCTTCCCTTGCCCTTAAGCACAACCTTCGCCGTTCCACGCTTTATATTATTGCTGTAGGAGGCGATCACGAAATCCGTGCCCGGTTACTTCCTTCTTAAATTTAGATCAGACTGAAGTTCTGTTTATCTCTTTTCAACTGCCGAATATTCCCTGAGAATGGCGTTTTTCATAAAACCCAGCTCTGCCATCGCATCAAAGCCCTTTTCAGGAATATAAACCAGACCCACGGCATATCTTGTAACCGCCGCCAGCATCAGGTGGAGCGTCTTGCTGAACATG